>CAIVXP010000160.1 GCA_903909905.1 Akkermansiaceae bacterium | reverse complement strand
CCATAAAGTGGAAGTCTTCACCACCCGCCCCGACACGCTCTTTGGCGCGACTTACATGGTGCTCGCGCCCGAACACCCGCTTGTTGCAAAAATCACCACTCCTGCGCAACAGGCGGCCGTCGAGGCTTATCGGAAAACTTGCGCGTCGAAGTCCGACCTCGAACGCGGCGACCTCAACAAAGACAAGTCGGGCGTCTTCACCGGCGCCCATGCCATCAACCCGGTAAATGGTGCTGAGATTCCCGTGTGGATCGCCGACTATGTGATGATGGGCTACGGTACCGGCGCCATCATGGCCGTGCCCGCACACGACGAACGCGATTTCGAATTCGCACAAAAGTTCGGTCTACCGGTGATTCAAGTGGTCTCAAGGAGCGTGGGCGTCCCGCCCACTTCTTCTCCGTATCTCAACCCCGAAAAGGAAATCCAGAAGCACATCACCTTTGACCTCCCGCATTGGCAGCAGCAGGGCAAACTGATATTCGCCACCTGGCGTTTGGCTGACAGCCTGCCGCAGGAAAAGCTCGACCAGTGGCGATCCGAGCGGGATTCGTGGCTCGCGAGTCATCCCGAGCCCTGGGATTCCGTGACAGAGGGTGAATATCATGAGCTTTTCTCGCAATCCGTTGACGCCTGGTTGGATGCTGGAAGCGGTGAGTGCATTCTCAAGGACCCCGCTCTCTCTGGAATCGTCGCGGACGCTTTGCGCCATTTCGACGGTGATCGCTACCAACTCGAATCCTTCGTGGTGATGCCGAATCACATTCATGTGATCTTCCGATTGTCTCCCGAGCACAAATTGGAGGATGTGATCCATTCATGGAAAAGTTTCACCGCCAAGGAGATCAACAAGAAACTCGGGCGGGCCGGCGAAGTTTGGCAGAAGGACTATTGGGATCAGATCGTGCGTGATGGCAACCATCGCACCAACATCCTCCAATACATCGCAAAGAACCCTGAGCGGGCTCGGTTGAGAGAAGGGTCATTTGCTTTCCACCAGAAAGATGTGGGCGGGACGCCCACGCTCCTTGAGGCCATCGCCGACCCCGGCATCGCCATCAACTCCGGCTTTCTCGACGGACTTACTACGGCCGACGCCAAGGCGAAGATGATCGATTGGCTCGAGACGAACGGCAAAGGCAAGCGCCGCATCCAATACAAACTCCGCGACTGGCTGTTCTCGCGTCAGCGCTACTGGGGCGAGCCGTTTCCGATCGTGTGGAAGGACGGGCATCACCGCGCCATTGCTGATTCCGAGCTGCCGCTGCTGGCGCCGCCGCTCGAAGATTACAAACCGAGCGGCACTCCCGATCCTTTGCTCAACAAGGCGACCGAATGGGTTCAGCTGCCCGATGGCTCGATCCGCGAAACCAACACGATGCCGCAATGGGCCGGCTCGTGCTGGTATTACCTTCGCTACTGCGATCCTAGTAATAAGGACCGTTTCATTTCCAAAGAGGCCGAGCAATATTGGTCGGGCAAGGGCGCTTCGACCGGCATGGTCGACCTCTATGTCGGCGGCACCGAGCATGCGGTGTTGCACCTGCTTTACGCGCGCTTTTGGCATAAGGTGCTCTTCGACCTTGGCCATGTCGGCACGCCCGAGCCATTCCAAAAACTCGTCAACCAAGGCCTGATCCTCGGCGAGGACGGACAAAAAATGTCGAAGTCGCGCGGCAATGTCGTGAATCCCGATGATGTCGTGCGCGAGTACGGCGCCGATGCCTTGCGGCTTTACGAAATGTTCATGGGGCCGCTCGAGCAGGTGAAGCCATGGCAGATGAAGGGCGTCGAAGGCGTCTCGCGATTCCTTGCGCGCGTGTGGCGCATCGCCTTTGAGGAAAGCGATGGCAGTCAGCAGGTTTCCGCCAAGATCCAGGACATCGAATGCACCGACAAAGAGCTCCTTCGCGTGGTGCACGAGACGATCAAGAAAACTGGCGAGGACATCGAGAAACTCAGCTTCAACACCGCGATTTCGCAGATGATGATTTGCACCAATGCCTTCACCCAGGCGGAGGTGGTGCCGCTCAAGGAGTTCATCCAGTTTCTGACAGTTTTGAATCCCTTCGCCCCACACCTCACCGAGGAAATCCACGAGCGCGTGGCGGCGATCACCGGGCGCCGCTCTTCTTCTCTATCCGAGACCGCATGGCCGACATACGATCCTGCCGCGCTGGTACGCAACGAGATCGAGATTGTTGTGCAGGTGAATGGCAAACTTCGCGAGCGCCTCACGGTCTCCAAGGATGCCGACGAGGAAATGGTCAAGTCCCTCGCGCTTCAAAGCCCGAAGGTGCTCGAACACACGGATAGCAAAACCATTCGCAAGATCATCTTTGTGCCTGGCAAGTTGCTTAACATCGTCGCGGCCTGAACGCACACGCGATCGCGTGACGCAAGGCCGGTTGTGCGGCAGTGGCGGTGAATTAGATTGATGATTGGAGATCCCTCCAATCCATCATGAAAATTCACACCAACACGGAGAAGGAGTTCGGCGCATGCGCGGACGATGCGGCAAGCAGCGACCAACAAACCGGCGGCCCATTTCCGCAGGGCAAGTTGTTCGCGTTGAATTTCCCTTTGCTGACGCTTGCCGACATGTCGACCACCATGAAGGCGCTTAACGCGGGACTCACGATGGAGGGTGTCACGATGTACCTGTTCTGGCTGGCCACGGTTGCCATGGGTGCCGGCGCCTTGTTCTTTTGGCTGCAGCGCAAAACCGTGCCGACGCAGTATCAGACGACACTGACGGTTGCCGGCATCATTTGCGCGGTGGCGGCTTTTCATTACTGGCGGATGAGTAGCATCTACCTTGAGGGTGTGGCTTCGCTGTTTGATGCCAATGGAAATCGAATCGCGGGTGCGACGATCAGGCAGTTTCCCACGGCCTATCGCTACATTGATTGGCTCATCACGGTGCCTTTGTTGCTGATGGAATTTCCGCTTTTGCTTAACCTCGGCAAAAAGGGTGCAAAGTTGTTCCGAGGTCTCATTTTCTGGGCCTTTGTCATGCTCATCACCGCATGGGTGGCGGAGGAAAGCAAGACTGGCAGCGGTCAGTGGTGGCTGTGGTTTGCGGTTAGCTGCATCGCATGGCTCTACATTGTGTACATGCTCTACAGCAAAGTTTCCGAAGCGATGACCAGTGTGCCGGCTAGCATCCAGCGCAGTTTGCGACCGATGCGTTTGTATGTCCTCATAGGTTGGGTGATTTATCCTGTCGGATTTCTCATGGCTCTCGGCGGTGCTGATGGCGAGAGTTGGCGGGAAATTTGCTACAACATCGCGGATGTGATCAACAAGGTGTTCTTCGGCCTCGCATGCTATCAGGGTGTGAAAGCCTTGAGCGAGCCGGCGCGTTGAATTCCGCGCGAGCGCTGTGGTCCGGGCCCCGGGCCTTGCCGTGGGCGATGCTGATGATCGGTGGTTCGATCGGCATCATCGCTCCCGCGGTGGCCAAGCAATTCTCTGCATGGCCGTTCGTGTTGGCCTTGCTGATTTTTGGCATGCCTCATGGCGCGGCCGATTGGGTGGTGCAGGCGCGGCTCACGGGTGAAAAATTGTTCACGCGTCAGCTTGTGGGTTTTGCGGAATACTTTGGGCTGATGCTTGCCTGCACTTTGTTTCTCGTTTGGCAGCCGGGCGTCTTTGCTTTGCTTTTCCTCGGGCTTACCATCTTCCACTTTGGCATGGCCGATGCCACGGCGCTGCGTATCGATGCCGATGGTGCCTTCGCGCGTTGGTCATTCGTACTGGGTCGTGGCTTGTTGCTCTTGGCCACGGTGTTTGCGACGAGCCCTGAAGCGGCATGGGCGCCATTTGCGCAAATTTCCGCTGCGTTCGCATGGAAGCGTGAAACCATGTGGATGCCGGACTTGATGCATTTGCAAAAACTTTCATGGCTCGGCGTCATCGCAGGCGCTGGCTTTGCGATCGCCGGTGCGATGGCGAGGTGGCGACGCGGGAGGAGGTGCAAGGCAGGCCTTGAACTGATTGAGCACACCTTGGTTGCCATGCTTGCAGTGTTTGCGGATCCCTTGTTTGCGGTGGGCATGTTTTTCCTCGGCGTGCATGCATACCGCCACACTCGGCGATTGGCCTGCACACGCGTGGTGATCGAGCCACCGTCTGCGCCCGCAGGTTTCGTGCGCCGCTTGGTTCGCGTGCACGGAATCAGCCTGCCGCTCATGGTGCCCACCGTCCTTTGCCTCATCCCGATTTGTTGGCTGCTCGGCCCATTCAGTGCCCACACGCTGGCAGTGGCGTGCATTGTTTTTTACATGATCACCACGCTGCCGCATCACCTGCTGGGCCTGCGGCTGCCCAGGCCTGACCTCGCGCCAATCATTTGATGGGCCGCGCCATGGCGGGGCGGAAAACGGGTTGCGGAGGCTTGGCGGAAGGAGTAAAGTGAAAGTTGGATAAACCCAAAACCGTCATGAACGATCGTACCGCAAACCATCTCGATGCCCAAATCGCCCATGCCGGCGAACAACTTGAAAAACTCAGCGAAGAACTCCACGACATCGGAGAGCCCGCCTCGCGCGCGCTCGACCGTCGGCTCCATGCGCTAAAGGTCGAATACAAGGCGCTCCAGCGAAACTATAGCGAGTTCCAACATCGCGATCACGACGGGGCGCTTGCTTTGCAGAAAATCCACATCCTGCTCGACCACATCGAACGCGAGGAATCCTCACTCGGCCATGAGGCACATTTTCTCCATCAGTCGAATCCCTCAACCATGGAGTTGGCCGTGCGCGCGGGGTCCCATGTCATCGACCTTTACCGCCAGGGCAAGCAGCACTTGCTCGGCGATCGTCATCCGCTCGGTGCATCGGCCTTTGTGAATCAAAGTGCGGATGAGATCAAAGCGATGGACAAGCACGCGAGCTGATCCGCCGCGCCATCATTCATCCGCGTCCTTGGCCGCGGCTTTTTTGGTCGCAGCTTTCTTCGTCGGGCGTGGCGGGAAATCGAAACCGATTTTCCCTTCTTTCGCATCGAAGGTGAGGAAGGCATCGAACTTACGTTTGGTCCGATTCGAAACAAAGCCCTTGATGAGGTCGGTCTTGCCGAGGCTCACGAGTTTGACCGCCTGATCGGGCGTGATCTCGTGCTGCAGGATCGACTTGCCGATGCGGATGCCGTTGGGCTCTTTTTTCGTGACGACTTCCGGCAGGTGATAGGCCTTTTCGGATTGGTAAAGTTTCACGCGGCGTCCGTCGGGTAGCTCGACTTCGCTAATGACTTGTTCTTCGGTGAGCTCGGCAGCGGCGTCGTTGTCGTCGTTGTCGAAGACGAAGTTGACCTTGAATTTCGCATCGAGTTCGAGTCCGGCATCGAAGGGTTTGTTGAACTTCGATTTGAATCCGGTGAGCGGCCCGACAAATTTCTTGGTGAACAGCTCGGCCGCCTCGGCCTCGGTGATCAGGCGCCCGGCGATGTGTTTCTTCGCCTTGAATTTGCATTCCGGCTGACGGCACTCGTAGGTGGCATCGGTTTGGCGCAGGCCCTTGGCTCCACACATCGGGCAAACGACATTGAGGTCGGGAAACGATTGGTTCTTCGCATCATCAGCGCGGCCCTTTGCCTTGCCGACGATCTCTTCGGTGTAGGCATTGATCTCGCGCATGAACTCGTCGCGTTTGAGTTCGCCCTGCTCCATGAGGTGCAGTTTGTGCTCCCAATCGCCGGTGAGCCTGGGCGAGTAAAGCCCTTCGATTTTCATGTCGCGCACCAAGTCGATGAGCCGCATGCCGCTGTTGCTGACATGCAGGTCGCGCCCTTCGCGGGCGATGTACTTTTGTGAAATGAGACCTTCGATGATTGAAGCGCGGGTGGCGGGTGTGCCGAGGCCGCGTTCGGACATCGCTTCGCGCAGCGCCTCGTCGTCGATGAGCTTGCCCGCTCCTTCCATCGCTGAGAGCAGGGTCGATTCGGTGAGCCGAGCGGGTGGTTTGGTTTCCTCGTGCAGGACCTCGATCGATTCGACCGTCGCTGTTTCACCAGCACTCACAGCCGTGAGCTCGTCCTTGCCCGATGCCACGCCCGCGCGTTTGCCATAGACCTCAAGGTAACCGGGCTTCACCAGCACTCGACCCTCGGTCTTGAAGGTATCGGTCACATCGCCATGCGAAATCCGCGTGAGGCGCGTGGTTTGCTCAAACTCGGCGGAGGGGTAAAACACCGCGATGAAGCGCTTCACGATCATGTCGTAAACTTTTTGCTCGGTGTCGCTGAGCTTGGAAAAATTTCCGGTCGGGATGATGGCAAAGTGGTCGGAAACTTTTTTGTCGTCGAACACGCGCTTGAGCTTGGCGAGCTTCGGTCCGTTTTCATTGCCGCCATTGAGCACCGCTTTGGCATAACGCGCGGAGTCGAGATCGCTGCCGGCGATTTCTCCAAGCGTCTCGCGCACATTCGGAAGGTAGTCTTCAGGCAGATAGCGCGAATCGGTACGCGGATAGGTGATGACCTTGTGCTT
>CAIVXP010000159.1 GCA_903909905.1 Akkermansiaceae bacterium | reverse complement strand
TCGCGCAGCTTGGCGTGAGGGCGAGCGTGGTGGCGGATGCGAGGGCGAGTGCGATTAGTTTTGCGTGCATGTGTGGGATGATGGGTTGATGTAAAATTTTTTGATGAAATCAGAAGCGGTATTCGAAGCCGAGTATGGGGCCGTGTGTGACGACATCGTAGGTGAAGCCGCCGTCGGTATAGTCGGTGCCGATGCCGCGATAGCCGAGCAGGATTGCGCCGTTATCCATGACGCGGTAGCCGAAGCCGGCCAAGGCTTGCCAGGTGAGTTCGGATGAAACATCGAAGCCGCCGATGTCGCCGAGGGCGCGGAAGAAAAATTTCTCGCAGAGGTCGGATTGGAAACGAGCGCCGATGATCGGGTCGACCCAGGTTTTGTCGGCCGAGCGGCTGTCGGAGGGGATGGAGAGTTGTGCGTCGATCCAGTTCACGCGCGCGCCGGCGAAGAGGTCGAGGTCGAGCGTGTCGGTCTTCACGGTTTCGTAGATCGCGAGGAAATTGCCGAGGAATTGTTTTTGTTCGAACTCGAGCGTGGTGGCGGCTGCTGCTACCGGGATGCTGTCGCTGACTTTTGCGTAGTTCACATCGGCAAGGAAACTCCAGCGATCGCGGCCGACTTCGAGTGCGCCCATGAAGGCGATGTCGAGGTCCTTGAGGATATCATCAAACGAGAGATCGAGCGGTGCAGTGAGGCCGCGGATGCCGACATCGCCGTCGAAGGACTCAGCCCATCCGTAGAGAGCGCCGCGGACTTCCCATGAGGAAACTTCGGCGGGTGCGGTGGATTCGATCGGTGGGGTGGAGCTTCCGGCGAATGCGGAAACGGTGGATAGCAATGCGATGGTGGTGGCTGTCGTTTTCATGGTTCGTGATATGGTTGATTTTGTTTTATTGGATTAGCTTTTCGGGAAAAGGAAGGTTAGGCCGAAGCGAAGGCCCCAATCGGGTCCGCCATCGGGAGTGTCGAGGTAGTAGCGTGCGCCGGCGAAGATTTGCACCGGTTGGTCGCCGATTTTGAGGAGTTGGCTGACGACGAAGTTGAGTGGTGCGTTCCACTCGTTGCCGCGCCAGTCGTAGGTGCTCTCGGAGTTGAGTGTGAAGGTGGTCTTGGTGGCAGTGATGTAGGAGACGAAGGGTTGGATGAAAGTCGCGTTCACACCCGGGCGATCGTTGTCGCCGGTGAAGTCCCAGAGGTGGTTGCTCAGTGCGCCGTAGGTCCACGGGCCTTGCTGTTTGAGAACGACTGCGGTGGGTCCGATACCCCATTGATCGCCGCCGAGGACATCGTCGGTCGCGGTGGGAATGAGAAAGGCCGGGCCGACGCCCCAGATCGGGTCGCTGGATTTTGGCGAAAAGAAGAAACTTTGAACCGTGTCGCCGAGGCCGAACTCATCGGTGGCACCCGCAAGGTCTATGCCTTCTTGGTCGATGATCGGAAGGATCGTGCGGGAGATCACATTCCATTCGTCATTGAGGCCGATGGGAATGACCGGTTGAACATTGGTGCGCGAGATCGTGCCATCGCCGGGGCCGACATTGAAATCGACATTGCTTTGGATCGGCACGCTGATGAGATCGGCGACCGGGTTGGCAAGTTTTTTGGCGAGGTCGGCATCCTGTGCGTGCAGGGTGCTTGCGGTGAGTATGAGAACTAAGAGGGTACTTGGTGTTTTCATGGGTGATTATGGGTAAATGTTTTTCCAATCGTTTTTCATGCTGATGATCGACCAGCCGCGTTGGGGCGCTTCGTCGAGGCCTTTTTCGAGTTTGCCGATGTGTGAGCCGCGGTCGTAGGCGTATTCGCGTTGGGTGTCGTCGTGATGGACGATGAGTGCGAGGCGCGGGCCTTTGCCGGCGGTGGTCCACTCGAGCATCTGGAAGTCGCCATCGGAATTGCCGAAGGCGATGATTGGTCGGCGGCCGATGTGTTGTTGGATGGCGACGGGCTTGCCTTCCTTGTCATCGATGAAATTGAGTTCCGGCAGGCGTGCGAGGACCGGCTTGCCGTCGCGGAGTTCGAATTTCGTTTTGATGCTCGAGCCGATGACTTGTTCGGGCGGGATGCCGTAAACTTTCTCCGTCCACGGGCGCATGAACTCGATGCCGCCGCCGGAGACGATGAAGGTTTTGAAGCCGTTGGCGCGAAGGTAGGCCAGCACTTCGAGCATCGGCTGGTAGACCATTTCGGTGAAATGCTTGCCTGACTTCGGATGCTTGGCGGTGTTGGCCCAGTCGCTGACGATTTTTTCAAACTCCTCGGTGGTGGTGCCTGCGTGGGTGGCCATGGCCATTTCGAGCAAGGCGCGTTCGCCACCGGCGAGGGCGGACTTCAGATCGCCTTTGAGAACCGATGCGAATGGCTCTTTGTCCTTCCATTCCGGATGTGTGGGGGCGAGTTGCTTGATGCGGTCGAAGATGAAGAACGCTTGGAAATACATCGGCTGTTCGCCCCACAGCGTGCCGTCGTTGTCGAAGGTGGCGATGCGTTCGGCGGGCGGTACAAAATCGGCAGAGCCATCGGCAGTTGTCTTTGTGACAAACGCGGTGATGGCTTGTTTTGCTGCGCCGTCGTTCCACGAAGGAAGTGGATCGGCGGCATGCAGCGATGCCGTGATGAATGCGAGCGCGATGACAACGAGCGATTTCATCGGTGGTTTCATTTCAGCACTTCGATATCGGGAAGCACCCATGAACGATCGAAGTAGGGCTGTGTGGGTCCGTAGAGGCGGAAGTAGGTGAACCAGCCTTTGCCGGGGAGTGTTTTGATCCAGTTGCTTTCGGGTTTGCCGGCGGGAGCTTCGGGTCCGAAGTAGAGTTCGACCGAGCCATCGTCATTTTTAGCGATCTGCTTGTCGCGCGACGAGCGGTCGGGCGGCATGCCGGTATCGACGAAGCAGCGGGTCTCGTTGTCATAGACCGTAAAGGACCAGAACTGCGCGACTGGCGCATCTTTTGGCACGGTGAGTTTGTAGGTCTTGCTGCCGTCGAGCCAATGGCCATCGCTGTCCTTGGACGACTCGAGGTACACTTGGCCGAAGCCGACCGTGCGGCCCATCATGCCGACCGAAACGCCGACCGCTTCGTAGAACCACGAGCTGCGTTCATCGAGTTGGGTATGGTGGGGTGCCTCTTGGTTGGTTTCCATGAGGCAGAGCGAGATTTCCCAATTTTTTCCGGGCCATACCTTCA
Organism: Akkermansiaceae bacterium; assembly: GCA_903909905.1. Classification (GTDB taxonomy): domain Bacteria; phylum Verrucomicrobiota; class Verrucomicrobiia; order Verrucomicrobiales; family Akkermansiaceae; genus Luteolibacter. The sequence continues at coordinate 8,072 of CAIVXP010000159.1, read as the reverse complement.
CGCCTTCGAAGCGTTTTTCATAGCCGATCATGCGGGCCATCACTTCGCCGACCTGGGTGGCTTCGGTGAAGATTTCTTTTTGGCGATCGGTCGGGTTGAAAGGCTTGCCCTTTTCGATGCCGAGGGGTTGGAGCATGCCCATCATCATGCGGTCGCGTTCGATGACCGGTTCTTGGTTGATCACTTTTGAAAGCCCTTCCCAGTAGGCGAGTCCGCGTGGTTGTTCGCCGCTCCACTTGCGGCCGTCGGGCGAGATGTGGCGGGTGGGGGGTGGATTGTCGCGTTGGCTGTAGGGGTAGATGCGCAGGGCATCGACGAGTGCTTTGGCTTTTACGGGATCGGGATCGAGCGCGCGGTGGGCGGACCAGATGTTCACCGTTGGCGAGCGGAAGACATGGTAACCTTCGGGGCGGATGTCCGGATCGTCGGGGCCGAGGATGAGGTACTTGCCGCCTTGGCCTTTGTCGGGTCCGGTCTGGCCGGAGTCGGTAATCGGGCGTTGCCAGAAATCGGTGAAGCCGCCGGCGGTGGGGCCTGCGGGGATTTCGAACACCAGCGGGCCAGTTTCCTTCATGTTGGGAAACGCCATGATGTAGGGCGTGGTGGCGTTGGCGGTGAGGAGTCCGAGTTTGTCCTTGAAGGTGAGGTAATCGACATAGTCGAGATTGCCTGCGCCGAACTTGGTGATGTGTTCCTGCTGCCATTGCTGCATGGCCATGATGGGAAGGGCCCAGAGGTAGGCTTGGCAGGCGCGTTGGTAGTCGATCTCGTCGAACATTTTTGCGGCGGTCTCTTTGGTCGGATAGCCGTTTTCGAGTTCGAGTTTTCCGGAGCGTGTGTCGATCGTGCCGGTGGTGGGCAATTGTTGTGCGAACGAACTGGTGAGGGTGAGTGCCCCAAGTCCTCCAAGTAGCGCGGTGAGCGGGCGGTTTTTTTTGTGACTGATTTTCATGGTGTGGCGTTGAGTTGAATGGTGTGCAGGTGGGGCTGCGAATAAAGAGCCACACCCCTAACAGGATGTGGCTCAATCGGTCGAGCATTCAATACGCCAGTCTGGCCGTTTACTGCTTCGATCCGGAGGTCACCGCCTCCATCACGCGGTCGAGGTTGAAGCTACCTGGTTTCTGGCGTGGTGGGAATTCGCGGAAGCTTTGAAGCCATTTTCCGACATAGGCGCCGGCGGGTGCGATGATGAACATGCGGTCGAGGTACCAGCGTTGGTAGCCGATGGCATTTTCGTGTTCTGCACGTTCGAAGGGGTCCATCCGCAGGTTGCAGATTTTCGGGGCGCGCAGTTCGGTGAAGGGGTTTTGCCAGACCTTGAGTCCTTCTTCTTCCTGTTCGAGGAAGGTTACCTTCCAGTTGTTATAGCGGAGTGCGGCAACGCTGCCATCATCGGTCCAGTAGATAAACTCCTTGCGAGGCCATTCGGCTGCGCCTTTGAGTGCGGGGCCGAGGTCGTAGCCGTCGAGGTGGACCTTGTAGGTCATGTTGCCGACCTTGCGGCCTTTGAGGAGTTCGTCTTTGGCGGTGGTGTCGCCGGCAGCGGCGACGAGTGTGGTGAGCATGTCCTCGTGGGCGCCGATGTCATTGACGATGGTGCCGGGCTTGATCGTGCCGGGCCAGCGCATGAGGGTTGGGACGCGGTAGCCGCCTTCCCACTGCGTGTTTTTCTCACCGCGGAACATCGTGGTGCCGCCATCGGGCCAAGTGAAGGTTTCGGCGCCGTTGTCGGACGAGTACATCACGATCGTGTTGTCTTCGATGCCGAGCTCCTTGAGTTTGTCGAGCACCTCGCCGACATGGCCGTCGTGTTCGACCATGCCGTCGGCATAGACACCGAGGCCGGTCTTGCCTTCGGACTCTGCCTTGAGGTGGGTGAAGATGTGCATGCGGGTGGAGTTCCACCAAAGGAAGAACGGCTTGTCGGCCTTGACCGCGCGGACCATGAAGTCGAGTGCCTTGGCGTTGACTTCCTCGTCGATCGTTTCCATGCGCTTTTTGGTGAGCGGGCCGGTGTCTTCGATTTTGCCATCGGCGAAGCTATGGATCACGCCGCGCGGGCCGAATTTCTTTTTGAACTCGGGATCTTTCGGATAGTCGGGATTTTCCGGTTCTTCTTCCGCATTGAGGTGGTAGAGGTTGCCGAAAAATTCATCGAAGCCGTGGGCGGTGGGCAGCATTTCGTCGCGGTCGCCGAGGTGGTTTTTGCCAAACTGGCCGGTCGTGTAACCTTGCGCCTTGAGCAGGGTGGGGATGGTCGGGTCTTCCTTCTTCATGCCTTCGGGTGCGCCGGGCAGGCCGACCTTGGTGAGGCCGGTGCGGATAGGTGATTGGCCGGTGATGAATGCAGCGCGGCCGGCGGTGCAGCTTTGTTGGCCGTACCAGTCGGTGAACATCGCGCCTTCTTTGGCGATGCGGTCGATGTTTGGCGTTTTGTAACCCATCATGCCGTTGTTGTAGGCGCTGATGTTGAACTGGCCGATGTCATCGCCCCAGATGACTAGGATGTTCGGTTTCTTGGGCGCGGCGTGCGCGGAGGCAAGCAGGCAGATTCCGAGCGCGAGGGCTGGATGTGAGATTTTTGTTTTCATAAATTATGGGTGAGATCGATTTTCTTACAAAAAACTGCAATTTGTGCAAGCTGAGAATCTTTACGGTTCATGCAAGCGACAAACTTGCACCATTGTGTGGTATTTGCCCGCTACGCTTTCGTGTATCCGATAGCCCGCATGCAACTTGCAATCAGCCCGGCCCGCGCGTCATGCAATTTTTCCGAGCAGCGACGCTAGGCCGTCCCACGGCAGGAAGGTGGCTTTTTCGTGATCCTCGCGGGCGATGCCGCCGTGGATGAGCCATGGGGTGAGGGTTTGGCGAACAGGGGTTGATGGGTTGCCCAGAAGAAAACCTCATCCGGCTCGCCAGAGCGGTGTTGCTGCCGCTCTGGCAATCATCCATCTGCAATTTTCAATTTGTCGATCTTACCAGAAGATCGCGTAGAGCACCAAAGTGATGATGACGACGAGGATGCCAGCAATTTTGGACATTTTGCAGCTTTCGAGGTTCATCGAGGTGTTGGTGGAGAACACAACCGGTTGGGCCAGTGGCTTGATCATGGAAATGATCCACATGACGGCCATAACGCTGAAGAAGCACACGCCCATCGCGTCCAGGAAGGCCAGTGAGGTGTATTCGTCGAGCGCCCAGTAAAGCACGGGGTTGAGCAATAGACCGACCACGCCACAGATGCCCGGGCCACGGCGATTCATGATGCCGAAGACAAAGACAGCGAGAATGCCAGGCGAGGCGTAACCTTGGAGCATCTGGATGTATTTGAAGATCGAGCCGAATTTGTCCAAGTTGGGAGCCAATAGGCAGCCGATGACGGCAAACACACCCACCGCAAGGCGGCCTGATGCGACGAGTCCCTTCTGGGAGGCCGCGGGGCTGATGTAGCGCTGATAGATGTCCATCGTGAAGATAGTTGAAGCAGCGTTGAGTACGGCGGCGAGCGAGCTTACGATGGCACCCAGAAGCGCTGCGATCACAAAGCCCCGTATGCCAGTGTTTTCCGGCAGCAGATTTTTCATCAGCAGGTTGAGCGAGGCATCGTATTTGTAGCCGTGGATCGGGTGGAGTTTCAGGTCGGCGGTTTTTTCAATTTTTTCCAGACGGGCTGGAATGATGGCAAAGCGTTGCTCTTCGGTGATCGTGCCATCGAGTCCACTGACGTCGCCGCCCTTGGCTTTTAGTACCGCGATGTTGTGGGCGTGGATCGCCTGGGCCTTCTCCGGGTTCAAACGGGCCCATTGGATGTTGGCGACGAAGGCGTGGCCGGATTCTGGCTTGCCGAGGTTTTCACTGAGCGCGGCCCACGCTGGGGCATTGTTGCGGGCGTCGGTTGCAGCCAGATCCTTGCTGTAGAGGTTAAAGGCAACGATGCCCGGAATCACGATCACAAAAGGAATGATCAACTTCATGGCGGCCGCAAAAACGATGCCTCTCTGGCCTTGCTTGAGCGAAGCTGAGCCGAGTACGCGCTGCGTGATGTATTGGTTGAGACCCCAATAGTAGAAGTTGGGAATCCAGAGGCCGAGCACCAAGGCAGTCCATGGGATGTTCTTGTCCCAGCTGGGCAGCTTCATGTGCATTTTTTCGTGGTTGAGGGCGATCAGCTTGGCGACACCGCTGGAGTTGTCGGCAACCTCCTTGGGGCTGACGCTCGATGCGGTCAGTTCGGCAAGGGGCGTCACCCCAAGTTTCTGCAGGGCGTAGTAGGTGATGACTGCTCCCCCCAGGACCAGTGCGATGCCTTGGATCAGGTCGGCCCAGGCCGAGGCGTTGAGGCCGCCCGCGGCGATGTAGATGGCGGCCATGATGCCGATGAGCCAGCACCAACCCGTCAGTCCCAGATCGAGGAAGGAGTGGCCGGCAAAGAGTTCGCTCATGGTCAGACCACCTGCATAGATGACACCAGTCAGTGAAACACCGATCAACAGCACCATGGTCATGAAGGCCATGATGGCGCGGGTGCTGTCGCCGTAGCGTTGCTGCAGGAATTGGGGCATGGTGAAGATGCCCGACTTGAGGAAGTAGGGAAGGAAGGCGAAAGCGACGACCACTAAGGTAATGGCGGCCATCCATTCGTAACTGGAAATGGCAAGACCCATGTAGTCAGCGGCCGAACCCGACATGCCGACGAATTGCTCCGAGGAAATGTTAGCGGCAATGAGCGAGACGCCGATCAACCACCACATCAAGCCGCGTCCGGCGAGGAAGTAGGATTCTGAGTCTTTGCCTTCACCTTTGGATTTGTAGAGGCCAAGGCCGATCACAGCGAAAATGAAGAGGCCGAAAACGACTAGATCGATAGTGGTCAGTGACATGATGCGTCTGGGTTTGGGTTGGGGTTTGGGTTGGGGGAACGGTATGGTTCAGGCCATGGCGGTACTGGGAGCAGAAGCTTGAGCGTTTGCTTGTATGTTTCGTCAGGGCTCAGGAGGCAAGACGGGAAATTCGTTTTGTCCCTAGGATGGCAAAAATTTGAGCTGACCAAGCAGATTGCGACGCGGGTGGGCGGCTGAGTGTTTCGATTCCTGAAGGCCTAACCTTGCATCAGGGCGGAGCGCCCGCCATCGACGCAGAGCGTCGTGCCTGAAATGAAGCCTGCGTGGTTGGAGGCAAGGAAGGCGCAGAGGGCGCCGATTTCATCGACCGTGCCGATGCGTCCGACTGGATGACTGGCTTCGGTTTTGGCACGTTCAGCCACAGGATCGGCGAAGCTATCGAACCAAGTTTGATTGCCGGCGGTGTCAATGAAACCTGGTGCCACACCAACCGTGCGGATGGTGGGTCCCCATTCGATGGCCAGCGATTGAACCAGCCCTAGCAGCCCAGCTTTGGCCACGTTGTAGGGGAAGCAGCCTGGGATGCTGTTCCAAGCGTGATTGGAGCCGATGATCACGATGACGCCAGGAGAAGCATTTTGCAGATGAAGCTTGGCGGCCTTTGCGAGGCGCCAGTGGGCAGCGAGGTCGAGCTCCATGCATTCCTCCCAGTCCGAGTCATTTGCCATCGCGGCTCCCTTGAAGATGTTGCGTCCGGCGTTGGAGATGAGGATATCGATGCCGCCAAGTTGGGTGGCGGCCTGCTCGATGAGCGCTTGATGGCTGTCGCGTTGTGCGACATCGCCTTGAAGGTAGAAGGCCTTGCGGCCTTCGGCGACCACGCTTGAGATGAAGGACGTGGCGCCAAGATCATGCGCTGGGCGCCGGCCGCAGCCAGCGACATGACAACCTGCCTTGGCGAGTGCGCTGGCAATGCCCGCGCCGATGCCACTGGTGACGCCGCTGATGAAGGCGCGCTTGCCGGAGAGGTCGATGGGAAGGCTCATGAGATGAATGGTTGGTAGGCATTGAGCGGCGGCCGATGGCTGTCGCTGGTGGTTCAGACATAAAAGTTTTTCTTCGCTCCAAGTTCGCGAATTCCTGGGTGTTTTACAAGCTGCTCTTCGATGAGGTCGACGCCGAGACCTGGGCGGTCTGAGAGGTGGAGGTAGCCGTTGCGGATGTCGAGAGGGTGGGTGATGACCTCATCGCGCCAAGGGACGTCGTTGACCATGAATTCACAGCGGAAAAAGTTTGGGATGGTGGCGCAGACATGAGCACTGGCTAGGGTGCTGAGTGGGCCGTTGGGGTTGTGAGGAGCGACGAGCACACCATAGGCTTCGGCCATGGTGGCGATGCGTTTCATTTCCGAGGGGCCGCCACAGCGAGTGATATCGGGCATAATGACATCGCAGATGTGTTTTTCGAGAACAGGGCGGAAGTTGTGGCGGGTGTAGTGGCGCTCACCAACACAGATCGGCACATTGGAAGGCAGTCGATCGCGCAACGCGCGCAGAGTATCGGCGTTTTCAGGTCCAGCAGGTTCCTCGTACCAAGTGACGCCGAGTGGGGCGAGACGTTCGGCCATTTTGACTGCGACCTCGAAGTTGAGCATCGCGTGGGTTTCGATCATCATGTCGAATTCAGGGCCGACCGCATCGCGCACTGCTTTGGTGACTTGGTAGGCAGTATCCTGTTGTTGGGGGCTTAAGCTCAGGTCGGTATTGAGATCTTCACCGTAGAGGTAATTGGTGTGTGCGAAGGGGTCGAACTTGAGGCCAGTGAAGCCGAGTTGTTTCACCCGCCGGGCCTGGCTGGCGTAGGATTCGGGGCTGAGATCCCCGCCGGTGAACCAGTAGTTCGCGTAGAGTTTGATTTGATCGCGGAAGGCTCCGCCGAGCAGTTGGTAGCAAGGCGTGCCGAGCACCTTGCCCTTGAGGTCGAGCAGCGCCATGTCCAGTCCGCTGATTGCGCACATCGAAGCGCCGAAGGGCCCGATCCAGTTGAGGTCGCGGTAGAGCTTCTGCCAGATGAAATCCGTGCGCATCGGGTCGAGTCCAATGACTCGTTCGCCAATGTGTTTGGCAGCAGCTTCGATGATGGGAGAACCGGGCCAGTTGGTGGCTTCGCCCACGCCGGTGTGGCCGGTGTCCGTATAGACCTTCAGTAGGGTCCAGTTGTATTTGACGCCTTCGACGAGCCAGACTTTGACTTCGGTAATTTTCATGGAGAATGTTCTTCGTTGAGATGTTCTTCGTTCTTCGTTGGTGGCAGGAATGACGCTCCGACTTTCCTGCCTCGGTTCAGCTTTCAGCGTTTCAGCTTTATTCAAAGAATGCCGTATCTGTCCCACGCGTCCTGTGCGAGCATGCCGCCGCTGATGGCGTCAAAGACGCGCTTTTCGCCATGGGCTTTTTCCAGGGCTTTGGCGGTGACTTCGGTTTCGATTTCCCGAGGAATGACGCAGACTCCGTCGAGGTCCCCGAAGATGATGTCGCCGGGTCGCACTCTCACGCCTTCGATTTCGATTGAGCAGCGGAGGTCGATGACCTTGCCGCGTGGGCGTTGATCCTGGGCGTAACGGCCGTAGGAGAAACAGGGGAAGTTCTGTTCGAGAATGCCGCGGGTGTCGCGCGAGTAGCCGTTGACTACGGCGCCGACCGCGCCGCGGCGAGTGGCGGCCATGCTCATGAGTTCACCCCAGAGGGCATAGCGTGGGGAGGCTCCGGTGCAGATGTAAACCTCGTTGGCCTTGAGGTCGTCGAGCGCCTTGAGCATGAGCCCGAAGGGTTGGTTGAGCGTTGGGTTTGCGCGTCCTGGTCCTTCACCACCGTCGTCATCAGCTTCCAGCACCGGCATGGCGCGGCCGACGACGATCATGTCGCTGCGCAATGGTTGAATCCGCGGTGGCAGGAACTGGCGGGTGTAGCCGAGCGTGTCCATTACGTCGCCGACCACTGCGGTAAAGAGCTCACTGCGGTATTGTTGGAAGAGGGAGTAGTCGGAATCGGACATGTCAGTCAAGGGTTGGGACTACGCCAGTCAAGGCGATCGGCCGCTTTAGAACAATCGAAACTCAGACTTGATATGACGATATTCCTGACAAAAAATCAAAGCCATGGACCGTGTCACTTCATTGCTCAAAGCCCTCGATCTGCTCGGGATTCTGGCCGGGCACCCCAAGGG
>CAIVXP010000158.1 GCA_903909905.1 Akkermansiaceae bacterium | reverse complement strand
GGCGCCGATGTGATGTCCGCCCCCTCGGTCACCGCCCGCTCCGGCCAGAAGGCGAAGATCGAGGTCATCCGCGAATTCATCTATCCCACCGAATACGAACCACCGGAAATTCCGGATTCGGTCGGCGCAGTTCAGCAGCAGTCCAATAATCCTCTCGGCGGTGGTGGCGGCACAACCTTTGTGCCGATCACCCCAGCGACTCCAACGGCTTTCGAAACCCGTGACACGGGGGTTATTCTCGAAATCGAACCGACCATCGGCGAGAACGACTTTATGATCGATCTCCGCTTCTTGCCGGAAATCGTCGAGTTCGAAGGTTTCATCAACTACGGCAGCCCCATCATGATGCCGGCGCAGCCGGGATTTGTTTCCTCCATTATTGATCCGATTCTTGGGCTAGTTCAAAATGAAACGGACGCCGTTCCTGCCACCGCGATTACCGAAAACCGCATTGAAATGCCGGTCTTCTCGACTCGCCGAGTCAACACCTCGCTCACCATTTACGATGGCTACACGATCGCTGTCGGTGGTTTGATGCGCGAGGATGTACAGAACATCGAAGACAAGGTGCCGATTCTTGGCGATATCCCGATTGTGGGTAGGCTCTTCCAGACCAAAGCTGAGAACCGCACCAAGAGCAACCTGATCATCTTCGTCACTGCGCAGATCATCGACGCGACTGGCCGCCCGCTCCGTGGCGCCGATGCCGTCGGCGCTTCGCTGCCCGTCGCCGCTCCTAGCGGTGGCGCCGAAGGTGCGATCGACGCCGGCGTCCTCCCGCCGCTTTGACACCTCCAAGGCACTTCTTGAAAAAGGGGAGCGCCAGCGTCCCGCTGGCAGTGTCCCGCATCATCCACCTCTTCATGTGGCTGGAACAACCTGTTCCAGTCTTTGGAAAAAGGTAGGGCGACGCGGCCTCGCGGCGCCGAATCTTTTGTCAGTCGAAGATTGAAAAAGACGCAGCGGGCAGAACACCCGCGCCACGGAGAAAAAGCCGATGTACCCGCCACTTCTTCCTCTCGCCTCTTCCTCTTGATTCTGGTTTCTTGACTCTCGAGTCTCCCATGAAACTCCTCCACCAATGCCGCTTCACCGCCATCGACTTCGAATCGGCGGGCGCGGCCCCGGGCATGACGGATACGCCGGTACAGATCGGGCTGATGTCCTGGTCGCTTGAGGGCGGGCACGGCGATGCTTTTGTTTCCCACCTCCACACCGATCGGCCAATTCAGTGGTCGGCACGCAAGGTCCATGGCATCGGCCCCGAAGATCTCGCCAACGCCCCGACCCTGCTTTCGCTCTGGCCCGAGCTGAAAAAACGCCTCGCCGGGGCGGTCGTCGTCGCCCACGGCAAGGGCACGGAGAAGCGCTTTTTGCGGGCCTTTCCCGGTCACGGTTTCGGCCCATGGATCGATACCCTTCTGCTCGCCCGCGCCGCCTGGCCCGATCTGCCCGATCACTCACTTGGCAGCATCTGCGACCAACTCGGTCTCAGCGACCAAGTCCGCGCCCTCGTCCCCGAAAAATCCTGGCACGACGCCCTCTTCGACGCCACCGCGTCCCTTGTCCTTCTCAGTCACCTGATCCGATCTCTCAACGCCTCAAATCATCCCCTCGAAGCGCTCTTGAGACCGTAGGGCGCAGGTTCAAGCTTCAAGCGAAGAGAAAGATTTTTGAACCGCGAATGGACGCGAAGGAACGCGAATGGGTGGAAGAGTCAGAGAATATTGGTGATTGAGGCAGACGAAGAACCCACTTCTTCCAAAGGGGGGCACGGCGGCCCGCCCGTGTCTTCAAGGAGCGTGGGCATCCTGCCCACCTCTTCATGTAGCTGGGACTTGCAGTCCCAGTCCGTCCTTGGAGCATCCTGCTCCAAGTTTT
>CAIVXP010000157.1 GCA_903909905.1 Akkermansiaceae bacterium | reverse complement strand
CGATGGCGTCGGCGGCGCCACGGGATCTTCAAAAGAACACACCGACACCGCACTCGAAAATTCGGCAGAAGTTCAAAAGGGCGACGCCCCAACCGAACGCAAAATCCAACGGCTTTTCCGCAATCCGGTTCTCACTCGAAAAATCAAGGTCTGCAACGACTTCGGCGCCGGTGGAGTATCGGTCGCCATCGGAGAAATCGCGCCTTCACTCCTCATCAACCTCGATGCCGTCCCGAAAAAATACGATGGCCTCGACGGCACCGAGCTCGCCATCTCGGAATCGCAAGAACGCATGGCCGTATGCATCGACCCAAGCGATATCTCCTATTTCCTCGAAGAGGCAGACCGCGAAAACCTCGAATGCAAGCATGTGGCAGATGTCACAAACGACGGCCGCCTTGTCATGACCTGGCGCGGCCAAAAAATCGTCGATCTTTCGCGCGAATTTCTCGACACCAACGGCGCCAGCCAATCGGCCACGGTCCGCGTTTCCTCTCCCTTGACACCCGGCTTATCCTACACCCATGAACAGTCAGCAAATCTACTTGAACGAAGCCCACACGGCAGCCTGCGAGCAAGCCTTGGCGATGCAGGCGAAAGAGCAATCGATGTCCTACGAAGAATGCATCGAGCAAACGAAAAAGCTGGCCTCCACCTCCCTCAGACACAGTCAGCCAGGCTCGAAATCCACCGCGCCTTACGCACCGTTGAAGAGCGGGAAATTAGGAGCTGCCTGAGCGATCTTTTTATTGATCGTTCAGCATTCAGCCAAAAATGGCTCGCAGCGGGTTGCTTGGGCGGCGCGGAGCAAAAAGTTTATCCCGAAGCTGACGGGCTTCACTTTATCAAGGCCAACAATGGCAGCTATCACGGTCATTGGCTTCAATTTTTTGACCGCCTGCATCTTCACCGAGTCCTGTTTCCTGATACAGCCTATGAGTTCCTGGGCTTCGTGGATGACACCGACGGTCTAGCCGTATTGATCAAGCAGTCTTCGGTGCGATCACACATCGATGATAAATACAATCCTGTCGGCGCTACACGAGACCAAGTCGAATGCTGGATGAAAATGCTCGGGGCGTTTCGTTTTCGAAATGATGACTACTATCTTCCATCTGAAGATCTTTTCATTGAGGACCTCCACGATGAAAATGTTTTGGTAGGTTCTGACGGAGAAACGCTGCGTTTCATTGATCCCGTAATCTATCTCCGCCCCCCCGATCTGCCGGTTCCATCTCCCTTAGCGGAGACGCCCCACCCGCCGCCTGCCTCCATTGATCTCCGCTCATCGCTCACGAATCGCTTGTCCGCTCTGAGCACTTGCTCACGCAAAGGCCTTGGCGAGCGCTTCGATGCATCGGTGGGCGCCGGTACCGTGCTGTGGCCTTTCGGTGGAAAACACCAACTCACCCCACCTGACGCGATGGTGGCCAAGCTACCTCTTCTTGAAGGTGACACCGATGCTTGCAGCTTCATGGCATGGGGCTTCGAGCCCTTCCTCTCCGAGAAATCACCCTTCCACGGCGCGGTCCACGCAGTGACCGAATCCGTCTGCAAAGTCGTCGCGGCCGGTGGCCGACTCCAAGACATCCGACTCACCTTCCAAGAGTATTTCCCAAAACTTGGCAACGACCCGCAACGCTGGGGCATGCCCTTCGCCGCACTTCTTGGCGCCTATCACGCGCAGCACTCGCTGCGCCTCGCCGCCATCGGTGGCAAGGACTCGATGTCGGGATCGTTCAATGATCTGGATGTGCCGCCGACCCTCGTTTCCTTCGCTCTCGCACCCGGCCTCGCAAGCCTTGCGCTCAGCCCGGAGTTCAAGGAAAGCGGGTCCGCGATCTCACTGGTGGAAGTTCCACTCGATGCCGAGGGCTTGCCCAAATTCGATTTGTTGAAATCGACAGCCGAGGCAATTCACCAACTCAACACGGCAGGTCATTTCCTCTCGCTGCATTGCATCGGCCAAGCAGGCATCGCTGCCGCGCTTGCCAAAATGTCCTTCGGTAACCACATCGGCGCCGATATCAACACCTCGCTCGATCTGCTCACACCACGCAGTTTCGCCTTGCTGATCGAACATAAAACCACATCAAGCGACGACATCCAAAAGGCACTTCCTACGCTCGTTGCTCTCGGCACAACAAGCGCCAATCCACAACTCACACTCAACGGCATCAGCCACCCGATCGACACGCTTCAAGCCGCATGGACCGGAACACTCGAGCCGGTCTACGCCAGCAAAGCGTCCGAAGAGCCCTCAACAAAATCGGTGGAATTGCCCGCATTCAAAGCGTCGAAGCAAAGCCGCTCGAAAAACAGCGCCGCCACACCAAAGGTCATCATCCCCGCATTTCCCGGAACCAACTCGGAATACGATTCCGCCAAATCATTCCGCGAAGCGGGCGGTAATCCGGAGATCCTCGTCTTTCGCAATCTCAGCCAACAACACATCAGCGAATCCATCGATGCACTCGCCGCAAAAATCCGCGAGAGCCAAATCCTGATGTTTCCCGGTGGCTT
>CAIVXP010000156.1 GCA_903909905.1 Akkermansiaceae bacterium | reverse complement strand
CGCCAAGCGCGCGCAAGATGATCCGAAGCCGCCTTACTCGCGGAATAGGGCGAGTGAGGATCGTAAGGGGTTGTTTCCGTGAAGAACCCCTGCTCGCCGAGTGAGCCGTAGACCTCGTCGGTCGAGACGTGGAGGAATCGGAAAGTTGAAAGCGGAAAGTTGAAAGTTGAAATGTATTCCCGTGCCGTCTGAAGCAACACATAGGTCCCGAGGATATTCGTCTGAATGAAATCGCCGGGGCCGTCGATGGAGCGGTCGACATGAGACTCGGCGGCGAGGTGCATGACCCAATCCGGCCGGAAATCGGCGAAAGCCTTGCGCATGGCCTCTGGGTCGCAGATGTCGGCCTGGAGCAGCTGGTGGTTCGGATTGCCCTCAAGATCTGCCAGCGAGCGGGGATTACCCGCGTAGGTGAGTTTGTCGATGTTGAGGACCTGATACCCCTTCGAGACAAGAAGATAGACGAGATTGGAGCCGATGAAGCCGGCTCCGCCGGTGACGAGGATTTTCATGGGTAGGTTAACGAAAAAGATTCGTAGATAAAGCCGCCCTTGGCGAAAAGGGATATTTGCTTTTCGATGTGATTTTTAAGGAAACGGCAAGGTCAGAGGACGGAATGTTGCGGGAGCCTTGACGACCCGCAATGAGATCGAAGGCAAACTGGCATGGCAGGAGCGAAGCGGGGGTAAATCGGAGGGCGGAGGCACCCTGCCGACATGAACGCCTGCGGTGACAAGTCGGCGCCGCGAGGCCGCATCGCCCTACCATTCAGAACTTGAAGCGGGACGCTCCATGGACGGCCTGTATCAAGATGATCCAGCTACGATGAAGAGGCTTATTCTCCAAAAACAACTCAATGAACGGACCTTTGGGAATGCATTTGCCGCGCTAGCGGCAATTTTTCAAAACCGCGAAGCGGACTTGGCATGGCCGGAGCGAAGCAAAGGCACAAAGGTCCCTGCCTACAAAGAAGCCGCTTCTTCACTCTCTTCCACTTCGATGTTCAATGTTGGGCGTTCGATGTTCGATGTTCATTCCCCCTCCCCCAATAACTATTAACAAATAACCTCTAACTCTTCCCCTACCTCACCTCCCCAACACGATCTCCGCGCATCGCCCGGCTTCGTTGAGAGCCTCGGGTGCGGGGCGAAGTTGACCTATTCTTTGCCATGCGGAGAATGGCGTCAGGTAGCCAGTCTCGACCAGCTCGTCGATGCCGCGAAGCACGCGGGAATCGGGCTTCAAGCGCGGCACAGGCAGAAGCCCGACTCGGGCGCCGGAACTGAGGGCTTCATAGATCATCGAAACCGAATCTTCGCTGACCCAGACTTCATCGGCCTCGCGCAATTTGTTGGGCAGCCAATCGGGTGAAGTTTCTTGGCAGGAAAAAATCTCGAGGCCTTTGAGACGCATGCGGGCTTGCTCGAGAAATCCCTGAGGCGTGCGGCGCGAGTCTGTGAGCTGCCAGCCACCGCCCTCGGTGACTTTTGCCAGCATGTCCAAAATTGCCCCCGTGTCCCAGCCATGGGTCTTGGAAGGGCCGCCAATGAGGATGAGCTTGCCGGTTTTAGGCGCCTCGCCCGCCTGCACGCGATTGATCGCGCCACGGGTAAGGATGAGATTTTTGCGCGTTGGTTTGTTTGGGAAATCATGGTGCGGCGCGATGCAAAGATCAAAGCACCGTAATGGCAGGCTCGGGCGCATGAGCACGATGCTCTTGGCCTGGTGTTTTCGCGCGAGGCAAAGCAGGGCAAGATGCGTTGCATGACCCGCCGCGATGATGAAATCGGGCTTCGGAAGACCAGAGCTTTGCGCAAATACGGCACGAATGCGCCCAACGATGCCCCCCTTCCCTGCGATCGAAATGCGATAAATGTCACATGCCGCATGTCGTTGCATCGCCTCGGCGAGGCCAAGCGACTGGTTTTCATGGCCGGGCTTGCCGTCACCGATCAGCCAAAGAGTGAGAGAGCGTTCCGCCACGGGGAGAGGGTAAAGGGGAAGAGTTTCGGGATTCAAGAGAAGAGCAAGAGTAGAAGCACTAAATCTTAAATTCGAAATTCGAAACGAAGAGGAAGAGGGGAAGAGTTATTGGTTAGGGGTTATTGGGAAAAAGGAGAAAGAAGCCACTTCTTCATCTTCCCCAATGACCGCTGACCATTGACCGCTGACTTCTCCACAAAGGACCGCGGGCATCTTGCCCGCATGAGCGCCTGCGGCGATGAATCGGCGCTGCGAGGCCGCATCGCCCTACCATTCAGAATTGGAGCGGGACGCTCCAAGGACGGCCTGGATCAGGATGATCCAGCTACGATGAAGAGGCGGCTTCTTTAAAAATAACCCAATGAACGGACCTTTGGGACAAAGGTCCCTGCCTAGGAAGAAGCCGCTTCTTTCTCTTCCCCAATAACCCTTAACTCTTAACCAATAACTCTTCTGCCCACCTCCAGCGCCTCACGAATCGTCACATCCATGTCGAGGTAGCGATAAGTGCCGAGGCGGCCAACGAAAGTTACCCGCGATTCTTTCTCAGCAAGGGCTTGGTATTCGGCGAGAAGGGCCTTTTCCTTCACCATGCGGATCGGGTAGTAGGGTGTGTCATCGGCTTCAGCGAAGCGCGAATGTTCCTCGTAACAAACCGTGTCTACATGCGTCTCCCATGGGGTGAAGTGCTTGTGCTCGGTGATGCGCGTGAAGGGCACCTCAGCGTCGGATTGATTCATTTGGGCCGTGCCCTGGAAATCGCCCTTGGCGCGGATCTCACGAAACTCGAGCGTGCGATATGCGAGGCGCCCTAAACGATAAGCAAAGTAGCGATCGAGCGGACCCGAGTAAAAAATGTGCTCGTACGCCGTGCGATCGATTGACTCAAAGGAAGTCCCGAGTGAAACGGTGATGTTCGTATGATCGAGGATGTTTTTGACGATCTCCGTATAACCGTTTTTTGGCATGCCCTGGTAAGGGTGATCGAAGTAATTGTCGTCGTAATCGAAGCGAACAGGCAGGCGTTTGAGGATCGAGGCCGGGAGCTCCGAAGGTTCCATCCCCCACTGCTTGAGCGTGTAGCCGCGGAAAAACGCCTGATAGAGGTCATTTCCAAGAAAAGCTAGCGCCTGATCCTCAAAGCTCTGCGGATCGGTGATCGATTTGTCGCCGAGTTTGTCGATGAAGTCCCGCGCCTCTGTCGGTGACATGCAGGCTCCAAAAAATTGATTGATCGTGTGGAGGTTGATCGGCAACGAGTAGACCTTGCCGCGGCTAGTCGCCTTGACGCGGTGCACATAGGGCATCATTTCGCCGAAGCGGTTGATGTAATCCCAAACTTCGCGATCGGCGGTGTGGAAAATGTGCGGGCCATACTTGTGGATCTGGATGCCCGTTTGCGCATCGCGCTCGGTGTGGCAGTTGCCGGCAAGGTGCGGGCGCTCATCGATGACATGCACCGCATGACACTTCTCCGCCAGCTCGCGGGCAATCACCGCGCCGCTGAATCCGGCGCCGACGCAGAGGTAGGAGGGCATGGGAGAAGTTTTAAGTTTCAAGTGGGCAGTTTCAAGAGAAGAGAAAAAATGATTTGCCGCCAAGACACCAAGGTCGCCAAGGAACGCAGAGGGAGAGAAGAGTTAGAGGTTATTTATTAGTGGTTATTGGGAAAGGGGGGCATGGGCGGCCCGCCCGTGTCTTCAAGGAGAGTGGGCATCCTGCCCACATCTTCAACCTCGGTAGGGCGATGCGGCCTCGCAGCGCCGACTTATCGCCGCAGGCGCTCATGCGGGCAAGATGCCCGAGCTACCTTGTGATGAATCGGCGCT
>CAIVXP010000155.1 GCA_903909905.1 Akkermansiaceae bacterium | reverse complement strand
TGAGTGAAACCTATGGCGTCGGATCCGTGGCTCCGGCAGGAAGCACGCCTTGGCTGACATTGACCACGACCACTCTGAGCGGCAAGGATGCCGGAAAGGTGCAACTCGAGTTTTTCGCGTCTGGCCTTACGGGTGCCGAGTTTGTCGACGATTGGTACATGAACATTGATCCGGCACTGGATCCGAAAAACCTGAGTTTCGGTTCGGCGGTCAAAACCGGTTCGTTCAGTTTGCCAACGATCAATCTGGCAACCGATTCGTACAAAGCCGGGCCGGATGGCAGATTTGACATCAGGCTGTCCTTTTCGTCGTCAAACGCGGGCGGCGGGATCAACCGCTTCACGGCTGGCGATACATTGACCTATGAGGTGAGTTACAAGGGAGGTCTGCTTGCGGCCGAGTCGTTTGATTTCTTCAGCAAGCCCGAAGGCAGTTATGGCCCGTATCACTCGGCGGCTCATGTGCTTTCGACCGGGCCCAAGGCCAAGGATAGCGCATGGATCAACTCCGTGCCCGAACCGGGGCCGCCCATGCAGGCACTCGTATTGGCAAGCGTCTTGCTGACATGCTACCGTAGGCGTGTTTGATTGCATGGCCATTCGCAATCCAAGGATCTTCATGCGGCACGGAAAATTTCGTCGTCGCATGGAGGTCTTCTAAAATCCTGACTTCGGTTTGGGTTTGCCGGTGATTGCTTGAATCGCCGGGTGGGTGAAGCGACGTTCGGCGGTGATCGCATAAAATTGGGATTCGATCTGGCGGGTGCGTCCGATGGAAACCAGTCCGTAATGCTTGCATGCCTCGTCCTCGACGATGCTGGGAATGGCGATCACTCCCAGGCCGTTTGAGGCAATGACCTTGGCCATGGCCGCGTCTTCGAATTCGCCGACGACATGGGGTGTGATGCCGGCGTGGCGAAACCATTTTTCAAGATCGCGGCGCAGCGTGCAGTTTTCGGTGGGCAGCAGGGCGGGGGCCTCGTGGAGGTTTCGTGGGAAACGCCCTTTGAGGGTGGCCGCCAGTTGCGGGGTGGCGCAGAAGGTCACGCGAGAGGACCCGAGCGGGTGGTTGAAGAGGCGACCATTCACCCCTGGCGATGCAGGCTCGTCTGAGAGTACCACATCGAGGCGGTGGGTGCCGAGTTGGGCAACGAGCTCGGTGAGCTTTCCTTCATGGCAGGTGAGTCGCACGGGCGGGTCGTGCTGGAGCAGGGGCTGCAGGATCTTGTGACTCACCAGTTTGGGAAATGAATCGACGATGCCGACATTGAGGCGCAGTACGCGTGCGACCGGTGTCTGCTTGGTGGCGCGCAGGATTTCACCGCCGAGGTTGAAGATCTCGTCGGCGTAGCCGTAAACCAGTTGGCCGAATTCGGTCATCGAGAGATTGCGTCCGCTGTGGCGGAAGAGATCCTCGCCCAAGGCCTCCTCGAGCAGCCGGATCTGCGTGCTCATCGAGGGCTGGGAGACTTTCAAAATCTCTGAGGCTCGCCGCAGGCTACCTTCGCGGGCCACCGCCCAAAAATAGCGCAAATGATGGTAGTTGAGAAATTCTACTTCGTTTTTTGTTTCCATTTTTTGAAACAAAAAATGATAATTTTAGTATTATTCAAATTATTTTTTTCAGCTATCCTATGCTCCGTCGCGCATGTGCGGCCTGCTGACCTCTAATGGGTCGACTCAACACAACCATCTACATCATGACTGACAACGCCTGGCTCTGGATTGGATTCAACGTCTTTGTTCTCGCAATGCTCGCGCTCGACCTCGGGGTTTTTCATCGAAAGGCGCATGTGGTCTCGATTCGTGAGTCGGTCACTTGGACGCTGGTCTGGATCGCGCTGGCGATGGTATTCAACCTTGGGATTGCTCACTACATGGGTAGCGTAAAGGGCCTCGAGTTCTTTACCGGCTATGTCATTGAGAAGTCGCTGAGCGTCGACAACATCTTCGTCATCGCGCTACTCTTCACCTACTTTGCGGTGCCGTCTGAACATCAGCACCGGGTCCTGTTCTGGGGTATTCTGGGGGCGCTGATCATGCGTGCGGCAATGATCATGCTTGGTGCGAAGCTCATCAGCGAGTTCACCTGGATCATCTATATTTTTGGAGCCTTCCTGATCCTTACCGGCATCAAGATGATCGTGAAGCGAGAGGAGGAAATCCATCCCGAGAAGAATCCGGTGGTGAAGTTGTTCCGCCGTTTCGTGCCAGTGACCAACGGTTTTCGCGGTGGTAAATTTTTTGTCCGTGAGAACGGCGTGCGCATGGCCACGCCCCTGTTCGTGGTGTTGCTGATGGTCGAATTCACCGACCTGATTTTCGCGGTGGATTCGATTCCGGCGATTTTCGCGGTATCGACCGACCCCTTCATTGTCTACACCTCGAATGTTTTTGCGATTCTCGGGCTGCGCTCGCTGTATTTCGCACTGGCGGGGATCCTCGACAAGTTTCACTACCTCAAGATCGGCCTCGGCGTCGTGTTGTCTTTTGTCGGCGTGAAAATGCTGCTTTCGCACACTCCTTGGAAGATTGATACGGATGTGTCGCTTGGCGTGATTGTTGGCGTGCTGGTGACTTCGGTCTTGGCTTCCCTGGCCTGGCCGAAGAAGATCGACTCGTCCGACGCATGACCGACCAAACCACCGACGCCCCATCATTCTCGCGGCCTCAGGCAATGGCCGAGGCCAGGTCACCAGTTTTGGGGATTGTAGGCGGGGGGCAGTTGGCGCGGATGACCGCGATGGCGGCTTTGCGGCTTGGATATCGCAGCGTCGTACTTGAGCGGAGTGCCGAGTGCCCGGCAGC
>CAIVXP010000154.1 GCA_903909905.1 Akkermansiaceae bacterium | reverse complement strand
CTCTTCGCCAAGCTCGGCGAGATCTTCGAGCGGCTTCACGGTGCTCGGTAGCCCGCGCCCGCGGCTGAACTGTCGCGTTGGGGTGAGCGTTTTTTCCAAGTTTTGCAAAATGTCGCGCAGCGTTGCGGCGCGTTCGAAATCCATCGCCTCGGCCGATGCCTCCATGTCCTTGCGTAAGCCATCGAACAACTCGCGCTTGCCCTTGCCCTCAAGGATCCGGCAAGCCTCTTCGACCTTCGCCAGATACTCCTCGCGCGAGATGCGCCCGACGCAGGGCGCCGAGCAGTTGCGGATGATGTCGGCATTGCAGTGGCGGTACTCCGCTTCGCCGGGATCGGTCGGTCGGCACACGCGCAAGCCAAGGCTGCGATTGAGCCACTCGAGCGTGTGGTTCAACGCACTCGAATGCGGAAATGGCCCGAAGTATTTTGAGCCATCCTCTTTTCTCACCCGCGTCGTCACAAAGCGCGGCCACGGATCCGCCAGCCGCACCCGCGCGAGCAGGAAGCGTTTGTCATCGCGAAATGCGACATTGTAGCGCGGCCGGTAGTCCTTGATGAGCTTACCCTCGAGCAACAGCGACTCCTCCTCGTTGCGCACGACATGAATCTCGAAATCATGGATCGAGTCGATCAGCGCGCGGGTCTTGATGTCGGCCCGCATCTTGCGTGAAGGCATGAAATAGCTCGAGACCCGCCGCTTGAGGTCGCGCGCTTTGCCGACATAAATGATCGAGCCCAGATGGTCCTTCATCAGGTAGACCCCGGGTTGATGGGGCACCTCGCGGAGCTTGATCCTGAAATTCGCTGCACTCATGAAACCGGCCTGGATCCCCATCGAATGCCAGATCTGCGGAAATTCAACCGCAAAGCCCGGGAAATCTCGCGGATTTTGCCGACAAATTTGACATCGCGCGGCATTCCCTTTCGTGCAAGGCTTCCGCCGCAAGCTCATTCCCGTTTCATGAAAATCTCCACCACCCCATCCACCCGTCGCCGCAAAGGTTTCACCCTCCTCGAAATGGTCATCGTGCTCGGGATCATCGCCATGATCCTCGGCGGCGCGATCTTCGCGATGCGCGGGATCGGCGATGCGGCCAAACTCAAGCAGGTCGAGGCCGACTTCAAGAGCCTCGAAAGCGCGCTGCAAATGTACAAGCTCAACGCCGGCAGCTACCCGACCAGCCAGCAAGGTCTCAAGTCGCTCCAGGAAAAACCCACCAGCACGCCGATGCCGCGCCGCTGGGTGCAAGTCATGAGCAAGATCCCGCTCGACCCATGGGACTCGCCCTACAACTACCGCTTTCCCGGCCGCAAGCGCGTCAATGAATTCGAGATCCTGAGCAAGGGTCCCGATGGCATGGAAAACACTCCCGATGACCTCAGCAGTCAAGACGACTGACCTCCGCCGCGGATTCACGCTCATCGAACTTGTCGTCGTACTCGCAATCGCGGCCGTCGTCATGGGCGGCGCGGTGGGCCTGATGGTTTATTCGTCCGACGAGCATTCGCTGCGTCGCGCGTCGGGAGAAATCGAGTTGCTCGCCAAGCGCGCGCGGGTCACATCGATGCTGCATCAGACGCCGTATGCCTTGGAGTTTCGCGTCGACCGCGTGCGCATGTTGCCACTTGCCGAAGCGGGTCGACCTTTGCGGAAATCGAAAAAGCGCGATGCGGAAATCCAAAGCGACGAATCCGCCACGCGCGAGGAATTCCGCCTCAAGGATGGCATGAGCGTGTTCGTGCG
>CAIVXP010000153.1 GCA_903909905.1 Akkermansiaceae bacterium | reverse complement strand
TTTTCCTGAACCGGAAGCTGGGCGGCGAGGATGGCATCCATGAGCGCGTCATCGAAACCACCGCGAGCCCTGAGGCGTTGGATTTGCGTGGAGCGGGAGGATGCGACCACCAGCACTTGATTTTGGCCGAAGTCGAAGCCCTTTTCAAAGAACAAGGGCACATCCGCAATAAAGCACTCCGCCCCATTCATAGCGGCTTTTTCGAGGGAATCAAGACATTCCTGCCGTACCCGCGGATGGAGGATCGCCTCGAGCCGGGCCCGCGCCGCCTCGTCGGCAAAGACCCGCCCGCGCAGGAAATGGCGGTCGATCCGGCCTGATTCGTCAAGGGCGTCATCGCCAAATGCCTCGGCGATCAAGTCCGCCACCTCGGGCACCGACTCGAGCAAGCGTCGCACGGCCGCGTCGCAATCGAAGATCACCAGCGAGGGCAAGTACTCGCGCAACAGCCGGCACACGGTCGATTTCCCGGAGGCAATTCCTCCCGTCAAGGCCATCACTCGCATCGGATGAAGCATCACGCCGGACCCGGCGCGGAATCAAGCATGGAAAAGAGGGGCGCCGCCCGGGATCAATGACCCCGGTTGAGATCGGCGGTGGGCGCGATGTCCGAACCACTGAGGCGCTGCCAGAAAAATCCGTAGAGGGCAACGACGAGGAAACAGACAGCAGGCACCGAGAATCCGACGGACATGCCATGGAGGTCGCCGATGTGGCCCATCAGCTTCGGCATGAGCGCGCCACCCATGATGGCCATGACGATGAACGACGAGGCGACCTTGGCTTTTTGGCCGAGGCCGTGAATGCCGAGAGCGAATATCGTCGGAAACATGATCGACATGAAAAAGAAGCTGAGAAACAGCGCCGCGAGCGAGACCCAGCCGAGCTTGAGGACGATAAGCACCATCAGGATCGAGTTGGCCAAGGCGTAGGTGCCAAGCACTTTGTGCGCGGAGATCTTGCGCAGAATTCCAGCACCGGTGAAGCGGCCGAGCAGGAACAGGGCAAACCCGATGTAGGCGAGCAACTTGGTGGCACCTTGCTCGCTAATGAAGCGCTGGCCATCGCGAATCACCGAACCGCTCTCACCGCCAAGCAGCCAACTGGACTTCATGCTTTCCGGAATCGCCTGCACATCTTCGACGATGTAGAAAATGAAAAAACCGAAGATGCCGGCTTGGCATGCGACATAAAGGAATTGTGCGATCACCGCGCCGGAAAAATGGCCGTGCGACCAAATCGATTTCGAAACATTTGAGGTCGAGTCATCAAGGTGGTAAATGTCCTGGGTCTCGATGTCGGGTATTTTTGCTTTGGCAAAAACCAGCGAGAGCACCAGCACCGCGCCTGCGATATAAGCGTAAGGAATCCAAAGGGTTTCCTGCGCGGCTTCGGCTCCGTCCTTCGAGTAAAAGAACAAGCCGCCGATGATCGGGCCAAGGATCCAGCCGACGCCATTGCAGATTTGCGCGATGTTGATGCGTACCGCCGCGAGTTGCGGAGCGCCGAGGACGGTGGTGTAGGGGTTGGCAACCGTTTCCAAAAAGGTCAGCCCCATCGAAATCACGCAAACGCCGGCAAGGAAGGCCCAAAACTCCTTGATGCCGGTGGCCGGTATGAACCAAAGGCAGCCGAGTGCGACCAGCAGCAGGCCCGAAATGATCCCGCCCTTGTAACCCAGTCGGCGGGCAAGCCACCCGGCCGGCAGAGCCATCAGGAAATATCCGAGGTAATGCGCGAACTGCACCCATGCGGACTGACGTTTGTTGAGATGGAGCAGCTCTTGGAAGTGCTTGTCCATCACATCAATCATTCCGTTGCACAGAGCCCACAGGAAAAACAGCGAGCTGATCAGTGCAAAGGTGACAAAATGATTTTTGCCGTCGTCGGTGCGGAAGAGTCCGTTTTGCATAGGATGAGTTGGTAGGGGTTTTGATTTTATGTTTTTTGCGGGGGGCTGCGGATGGATCAAGCTTTGCCGTAGAGCGGACCGTAGTTCGTGCAAGCGCGGAAGTCGGCCCCCTCCAGATCGGCAGTGCCAAAGGCATTCCAAGCGCTGGGGCGGAAGACGCGGTCCTCGCTCACATTGTGCATGTAAACCGGAATGCGCAGCATCGAGGCAAGCGTAATGTACAGGTGGCCGACATGGCCGCAGGTCATCACGCAGTGGTTGGCGCCCCAGTGGTTCATCACCTCATAGGTGCTGCGGAAGGCGCCGTTGCCGGTGAGGATTGGCGAAAACCAGGTCGTCGGCCAGGTCGGGTTGGTGCGTTGGTCGAGCGCGTCGTGCACATTTTCCGGCAGGTCGATGGTGTAGCCTTCGGCAATCTGCAGCGCGGGGCCGAGACCGCCGGCGAGGTTGAGGCGGATCATGGTGGCGGGCATGCCACCGCGGGTGCGGTAGCGCGTGCTCCATCCGCCGCCGGGGAAATACTCGGTGATCGATGGATGCCAGGTGGTGGCTTTGAGGCATTTTTCGACTTCGGCATCGGAGATGTCCCAGAATGGTTTCATCGTCGGCTTGCCATCCGCATCGGTCTGTTCGCCGGTGCCATCGAGCGCTGCTGGGCCGGAATTGATCAGGTGCAGGATGCCATCGGCGACGAGCGGGTGGCTGAGTTTTTCGCCGCTGGCTTTCTCGATTGCTTCGAGGCTCCAGTAGGTGCGGAGGTCGGCGAAGATCTGCGCGCTGTGGGTGAGCAGGTTGCCAAAGAGCATGCCTGCGCCGTTGAGCGCGTCGTTCTCGGTGGCGACGATGTAAGGCGCGCGTTTGCCGTTCCAATCAAAGGTCGAGTTGAGAATCGCTTCGGGAAAATCGCCGTTGGGGAAATGGTCGGTCCACTGGCGCTGACCTTGGAAGCCGGCGGCGATGGCATTGTGGCCTTGCGCTTGTTCGCCGAGACCCATTTCCGCGAGCTTCGGATTTCCAACCATCAGGTCGCGCATGATGAGCGCCATCTTCACGCTGTCCTGCCATTCGGCATCGAGCTGCTTGCGGTCGCGGGTTTTTTCCGCCGAGTTGTAGTCCTTGCCTTCGGGGCAATTCGCCTTCACCCACGAGAGCGCCTTTTCATATTCGGCGGGATCGTATTGACCCTTGCTCATGCGGCCGGCGACTTCGGTCATGTCGATCGCCTCGACGCGCATGCCGAGCCATTTTTCCCACAGTGGGAGGTCGACGATCGATCCGGCGATGCCCATCGAGGTGCCACCAATCGAAAGATAGCTCTTGCCGCGCATCAACGCGACGGCCAATCCGCAACGGGCGAAGCCAAGCAGCTTCTCGCGCACATCGGCAGGGATCTGCGTGTCATCCGCGGCCTGCACATCGCGGCCGTAGATGCCGAAGGCAGGGATGCCCTTCTGCGTGTGTCCCGCAAGCACGGCGGCGAGATACACCGCGCCGGGACGCTCGGTGCCGTTGAAGCCCCACACGGCTTTTGGCGTGTGCGGATCCATGTCCATCGTCTCCGATCCGTAGCACCAGCAGGGCGTGACGGTCAGCGAGACGCCAACATTCGAAAGCTTGAACTTGTCGGCGCAATCGGCCGCTTCGCGCACGCCGCCGATGCAGCTGTCGGCAATTACGCACTCGACCGGCGAGCCGTCGGGATAGCGCAGCTCCGCCGCAAACAGGGCTGCCACCGCACGGGCCTGTTGCATGGTACGCTCTTCAAGCGATTCGCGGACGCCACCAAGGCGTCCGTCGATAGCGGGACGGATGCCGATTTTTGGATAAGATGATTTCTTCATATGAATGATTGGTTGGAAACGAAGTGGTCGGATCATCCGGCACCGACTTAATTTGTCAGCAAAATTCCATGAAATCCTGCGAAATCCGGCGCAGGTTATTGGCATGATGATTTCTATAATCATGCATATTTTTAGATTGATTCGGCGGGGCTCTCACTTCAATTTTCGTTGATGCGCACACGCCGCAAGCCGAGTTCATATCTTTCGAGGCAGGTCGAGTCCTCGCGCCTGTTTTTCCTCGAGGAGGAACCGCGTGAGGAATTCGGAGTGGTTTTCGGCGGCTTCGAGCGTTGTCGGCGCGATTATCGCATCGATCGCCGCAGCTTCCCGTGGCATTGCCTGGAGTTTGTGCACCGCGGCCAAGGCACACTGCATCTCGATGGCGGTGACTACGAGTTGAGCCCGGGCAGCTTCTACTTTTACGGGCCGGGGATTGCTCAGCGGATCGAAAGCTCGGCGACCAGCCCCTTGCGCAAGTACTTCGTCGGATTCACCGGCCGCGGGGTTGGTGACTTTCTCGACGCATGTGGCATCGAGCCGGGCATGGTGGTGCGCTGTTTGAAAAGCGAGCCGATCCGCCGCAGCTTCGACCAACTGATCGATCGAGGCGTGCGCAAGTCGGAAATGGCCTCACCGCTGTGTTCATTAATCACGCGTCAGCTGCTGCTGATGTTTCGCGACGATGCGGCCGATCCGGTGAACACCGCTTCTCCGGCGTTTACGAAATTTGTCCGCGCTCGCGAATTCATTGAAGCGAACTTTCTCGAGCTCGACTCGCTTGAGGCCACCGCCAGCAAATGTGGCATTGATGCCCCGTATCTTTGCCGTTTGTTTTCGCGCTATCACGATGAGAGCCCCTATCAATTTTTGACGCGCCTGCGGATGGATCACGCCTCACGCCTGCTTCTCGACGGCAATGTGAAGGTCAAGACCGTGGCGGCGATGATGGGCTTTCGCGATGCCTTTCATTTTTCGCGCGTCTTCAAATCGGTGCACCAGGTGCCGCCATCGAGATTCCGTCAGTCGACGCATCCGCAGTGGCCGGGAATGTGAGGGAGTTTCAAGTTTCAAGAATGCAACGGGAGCCTCAGCGACCCACAATGAAAGCGAAGCCAAACTGGGATGGCCGGAGCGAAGCGGAGGCAATTCAGTTTCAAGAGAAGACCGAAGAAGTTAGATCAGAAGCTGCTTCCACCAAAGAGTACGACAAGAGTGTCGTACCTCCTTAGCACGAAGCGCCTCTTCATCCGCGATCCACGATCTCCCTCTTCTCTCCCATTCGTGTTCCTTCGCGTCGGCGCCGCGAGGCCGCGTCGCCCTACTTCCTCAGCGT
>CAIVXP010000152.1 GCA_903909905.1 Akkermansiaceae bacterium | reverse complement strand
CCCTAGCTTCATGCGCTTGCCCGGCCGCACGAGGCAACGCCATTCGAGATCGGACAAACGATCGAGGCAGAGCAACTCGATGCTGCCATCATCCGAAAACACGCGCGCCGGAATCACCCGCGTGTTGTTGAGCACCAGCAAGTCATCGGGCCGCAGGTATTCGGCGATATCGCGAAACATGCGATGCTCGAGGCGGCCGCTCTCGCGATGCACGACGAGCATCCGCGATGCAGCGCGATCGGCGAGCGGCCGCGCGGCAATGAGTTCCTCGGGGAGGTGGTAATCAAAGTCCTTGGTGCGCAGCGACATCAGCGGAGCCGGTGAAAATTTCCGCGGCGCAACTCAACGCGCGGCGACCAGATCGTAGCCGCGCCAGTCGCCGATGGTCACTTCGGCAAAGCCGCCAACCGGGATCGACTCATCGACCATCACCGAGCCGTCGATCTCCGGCGCGTCCCACTGAGTGCGGCCGACGCCGGGCTGTTCGACGAGCACGCGAACTTTTTTTCCAACCTGTGCTTGGTTGGTTTCGCTGGCAATGCGTTGGAGCTCAGCCATCGCGCGCGACCAGCGGCTCTTGCGCTTGGCGTGGTGCAGGTGGCCGTCGATCTTGTAAGCGCGCGTGCCCTCTTCCTTCGAGTACTGAAACACGCCCGCGCGTTCGAACCGGAACTCGCGGATGAATTCGAGCAACTCGTTGAAGTCCTCTTCGGTCTCGCCGGGGAAACCTACGATGAACGTAGTACGAATGCCGAGGCCAGGGATGCCCGCGCGCATGCGGCGCAGCAGATCGCGGATGTAATCGCCACTCGTCACGCGCTTCATCGCGGTGAGCATGCGGTCGGAAATGTGCTGCAGCGGGATATCGACATACTTCGCCACCTTATCGCACTCGGCGATGGTCTGGATCAACTCGTTCGACCAATGCGCCGGGTGGGTGTAAAGCAGCCGCACCCAGAAGTCGCCTTCGATGCGGTTGATCTCGCGCAGCAAGGTGCAAAGCGAGTTGCCCTTGCTCGAATCCACCGGCGAACTCGGCTTCGGCCGCTCGCCTTCCCATTGATCCATGCCGAAATAGGTGGTGTCTTGCGAGATGAGGTTGATCTCTTTGACGCCGGATTTCACCAGTGCTTCGACTTCCTTGACGACCGACTCCTGGGTGCGCGAGCGGTGACGGCCGCGGATTTGCGGGATGATGCAGAAAGTGCAGGTATGGTTGCAGCCCTCGGCGATTTTCACATACGCGTAGTGGTCGGGCGTGAGGCGGAAGCGCGGCGTGGTGTAGTCCGGCACATACTTCGGCTTGAGCGTCACGAAGTCGCGCGGATCGTCGGTCGCGGCCGGTCCCTCGGTTTTTTCCACCTCGTTGGAGTTCTGCTTGCCGAGCAGATTCTCGATGATCGGCGCGACCTTGGTGATTTGATCAAGGCCGATGAAGGCATCGACCTCGGGCATGATGCCGGGAAGCTCGGTAGCGAAACGCTGCGATAGGCAACCGGCGACGATGATCTTTTGGCGCTCGCGATCCGGGTCGTCCTTGCGGGCATTGACCGCGCCAAAGACGGCATCGATCGACTCCTGCTTGGCCATGTCGATGAACGAGCAGGTGTTGACGATCAGGACATCGGCCAATTCCGGATCGGGCGTGAGCGCCATGCCCGCCTCGGCGAGGTGGCCGATCATGACTTCGGAATCGATCAGGTTTTTGGCGCAGCCAAGGGAAATGAGACCAACGGTGGTGGACATGAATGAAATGGAAAAATGAAGATACGGGCCGGATGCCGCGGGATCAGGGCGGCGGGAGAATCAACTCGTCGCCGGGCTTGGGGTCGATGCGGCCGATGCCCGGAAGCTGATCGGCCACGCCGCCCTCGGGGGTGACATCGCTGACGGTGAATTGGCCGAGAATGCCGGTTTTGCGGCGCAGCGCGAGCACCGTGCCGTTTTGGACCTGCTCGGGCATGAGAATGTCGAAGGTGATGAATCCGCTCTCCGCCACATAGTCTCTGACGCGGCCGATCAGCAAGGCCTCACCGATGAGTCGGGCGCGACGCAATTCGCTGTCGCCTTTTTCGAGATCGCGCTGGGTGAGCAGGCCTTCCTCATCTTGTGCGAGCTTGGCATCGCGTGAAGCTTTTTCCGCTTCGGCCTTCTCGACCTCGATTTGTGCAAGCCTTGCCTTGTTCAGCTCGACCTCGGCCTTCATCGCCTCAAGTTGCGCAGCGTTGGATTCGGGTGTGGCTGCTGCCGGGGCGCTCGACTTGAGCTGCTGGAGCTGACGCTCGAGCTGCAGCTTGTCCTGCTCCTGGCGCAGCTCGGTCACCTGCTTCTTAAGGCGGGCGATCTCATCCGGCGATGCATTCTCAACACCGCGGCGCATGCCCTGCCACGACACCGCCAGGGCGCCGAGCAAGAGCGCGACAGTCGCGCCGAGGAGGAGTTTCATCGTATCCACGCGGGGGAGATTGGACGGGATGCAGGCCGATGTCAACGCGGCGGACACCGCGCGGCGCGGGCGCCCGTAAGCGGCAAACACATTCTGAAAATCCAATATCCACTTGCGGGCCGAAAATTTTGCGTTAAGAAAAAGGCCGATGAAAGTCACCCTTTTGATTGCCCTTGCCGCCAGCTCGATTCTTTTCACCTCCTGCAACACCTTCATCGGTCTTGGCCGCGACATGCGGATCGCCGGCGAGGGCATGGAGAAAGCCGCCAACAAGGGCAGCGATGGAAGCTCCGAAGACACCTCGGGCGCTCCGGTTTATTGATCGGTTCCGCTCAAAGGAGCATCGATCCGCTCAGTAGCCCCGCCAAAAGGCGAGGGCGCAAATGACAAGCGCCATGCCGTAGGCAAGCCCGCCCAGGACCATCGCGTTCCAGCGTTTGCTTTCGGCGGTAACCCAGTCGACCGCATCGCGAAACAGGTAGGGCATGCCAACCCAGAAAAGCGAAGCAGTGAGCAAGCCGTAGGCGTAGATCGGCACCAACAGGCGCGTGGCTGGGTCCTTGAGAAAGGCCGATTCCAGCAAAGGCGCCGCCGCCAGTAGCCCGAGCACGCCAAGCGCGCGGACCGCGAGGAAGTCCCGTACGCTGATGACTACTAGGACCATCGTAATTGGAATCAGGATGCGCAGCAGAGGTTTGGCATTGTTGAATTCACCAAGGTCCATCGCCAAGGCACCGAGGGTGCCCATGCTGGCCGGCGCCACCAGCAACCAAAACCACGCGAGACCAAGACCCAGCAGGATCTGCCCAAGCACGGCGTTGCGCGGGAAGCTTTTCAGAAAACCCTGCGCCAACTGCGGGCGGGCGAGCATGAACACATGCACCGCGATCAAAGCACAGCCAAGGATCAGCCCCACGGTGAAGAGGGAAAGGCGCTCGTAAGGGTGCATCGCATCCATGTGGCAATGGAATTAGCGGGCCAGCAGCCATCCATCAAGTGTCATTTGGAAAAGAAGTTTCAAGGTTCAAGTCTTCAGTTTCAAGAGAAGACGAAGCGCAAGAAGAAGCCGCCTCTTCATTCTCTTTCCCAATGACCGCTGACTATTGACCTCTGACTTCTTCCTTCAAAACTCACAATGCCCGGGAGTACGGGCGAAGGGAATGACATCGCGGATGTTGGCCATGCCGGTCACAAACATCAGCAGACGCTCGAAGCCGAGGCCGAAGCCGGCATGCGGCACGCTGCCGAATTTTCTCAGATCGGCATACCACGCGTAGGCCTCAGGATCGATGCCGTGGCGTGTGAAATTTTCCGTCAGCACATCGAGCCGTTCTTCGCGCTGACTTCCGCCAATGATCTCGCCGATGCCGGGCACCAGCAAATCCATCGCTGCGACGGTTTTGCCATCGTCGTTGATGCGCATGTAGAAGGGTTTGATTTCCTTCGGGTAGTTGAAGACGGTGACCGGCTTTTTGAAGTGGTTTTCCGAGAGCCAGCGTTCGTGTTCGGATTGGAGGTTGAGTCCGTACTCGACCGGGTATTGGAAGGTCTCGCCGCTTTGCTGCAGCAGCGCGACGGCATCGGTGTAGGAAATGCGCTCAAAGGGCCGCGAGGCGACGAACTCGAGTCTTTCGCGCAGACCCTTGTCGACGAACTTCTCAAAGATCGCCAAATCGCCCTCATGGTGTTCGAGCATTTCGCGGACGAGAAATTTCACCAAGGCCTCGGCGAGATCCATGTCGCCGGCGAGGTCGCAGAAGGCCATCTCGGGTTCGATCATCCAGAACTCCGCCGCATGGCGTGAGGTGTTGGAATTCTCCGCGCGAAAGGTCGGCCCAAAGGTATAGATGTTCGACAGCGCGCAGGCAAAGGTCTCGCCCTCGAGCTGGCCGCTCACGGTGAGAAACGCGCGCTTGCCGAAAAAGTCCTCGGCATCGCGCGAGATTTTTTCGTCGGGCAGCGTGGTGACGCGAAACATCTCGCCTGCTCCTTCGCAATCGCTGGCTGTGATGATCGGCGTGTGGACATGCACGAAATCGCGCTCTTGGAAAAAGCGATGAATCGCAAAAGCCATGCGGCTGCGAGTGCGAAACACCGCGCCATGGAGGTTTGTGCGCGGACGCAGGTGGGCGATCGAACGCAGAAACTCTGCGCTGTGGCCTTTTTTCTGCAGCGGATAATCCTCCGCCACACCGCCAACGAGGCGGATCGATGTCGCCTGCAATTCCCATTTCTGTCCCGCCGCGGGCGATGGCACGAGCTTGCCCCACACTTCGACCGAAGCGCCCGTGTTCATCGCCGCAAGCTCGTCGCTGCCCGGAATGTCGGCATCGGCAACGACCTGTAGATTGGCAAGGCAAGTGCCGTCATTGATCTCAAGAAATGAAAACGCCTTCGCATCGCGCCGCGTGCGCACCCAACCGGCGATGTGGATTTCATCACAAGGTTCATCACGCAAAAGCACGCGCTTGATCAATGTTCGCATGCACTTGGATAGGCTGGCGGCCGCGAATTGTCAAAGCGGCTCCATACAGGCTCTTTGAAGAAAGATTTACCGCCAAGGCACCAAGGTCGTAAAGGGACGCGGAGGGGGAAGAGTTAGAGGTTATTTGTTAGGGGTTATTTGGAGGGACATGTGAAAGATGGAGATCCGACTTCTTCTCTTGAATCTTGCTTCTTGGAGTCTTGTCTCTTTTGCCGGTAGGGCGATGCGGCCCGCAGCGCCGACTCTTGCAGAGATGTTCTAACCGCGAATGGACACGAATGGACACGAATCATGTAGGATTGCAGATCGTGGATCGTGGATCGAAGAAGCAGCTTCTTCTTCATGTGGCTGGGAATTGCAGTCCCAGTCCGTCCTTGGAACATTCTGTTCCAAGTTCTGCGCAGTCAAAGAAACGGCCGCTTCTTTTTTAGCTTCTTCCGTCTTCTCTTGAAACTGACCACTTGAGCCTTAAAACTTCTTCTTCTGTCTTTGATTTTTCCAAATCGAAACGCCGAGGCGCGGAGAGCGCAGAGAGCTTCGCGGAGGGAATTTGGGAGATCTAGACCGCGCGCATATTCCGGCCAAAAAACTCGGCGATTTCCTTCTATAAAGCGGCATCTCATTCGCGCGGACCCTTTGGGCACAAAGGTCCCTGCCCTTTTGCAATCCACGATCTTTCTCATTCGCGTCGATTTGCGGTTCCATCATCACTCCGAAAGTGTCGGCGCCGCGAGGCCGCGTCGCCCTACCTGAGGCGGACCTTTGCGACCTTGGTGCCTTGGCGGTAAATCTTTCTTCAAAGAGGCAGCGACTTATGCGAGCCATCACAAAGCGGCGGATTAGCGCTGTGCTTGCACTGGCACCACCAGACGGTGGTTTTTTCCGCGACTTCGTATTTCACCGGTTGCAGGCCGGTGCCTTTGTGGGAGCCATCGCAGAAGGGCTGATGCGTCGAGCGTCCGCAGGAGCACCACCAATAGGTGCCTGCTTCCACTTCGAGAGCCATCGGTTTCCTGTCGCAAATGATCGGTTGTTCGGCCATGGCAGGATATCTAACACATTTTTTCGCTCAATGCGAGGCCGAAACCGTCCACTCCGATTTGCTGTCGGAATTTGCCGCCTTTGTTTCATCGGTCGGCTCGGGCTTGGGCACCGCGGTTTGGGCAGGGGTCGCGTCGACCGGACGATAGCGATGCACCGGCTGCGGGGTCACAAAGGTGAGGCCGAGCCAGAGCAGCAATGCCGCCGAATAAATGAAGATGAAAGGACGAAGCTTCATGGGTATTTCGGAGATGTTGATGATCAACTGTTTGCGTTTTCTGCGTGCTTTCGGGAATTGATGCAATCCCAAAAGCGGGAGGCGGTGGGATCAAAAGGGGTTGTCGCGACCGCCTGCAGTCGTTAGCCTTCGCCTCACAGGAGCGCGGACGCTGAAAGGCCCCGGCTTCTGCAACCACGACAACAGCCAGCACCATGGGTATCTTCAGCAAGCCGAGCCTGCGCAATCACGACCGCCGCGATGACATGCCGGAAGGCCTCTGGAACAAATGCCCGGAGTGCGGTGCGATGGTCCACAATCTCGAGCTGCAGCAGAACCTTCAGGTCTGCCCCCACTGTTCGCACCATTTCCTCATCGCCGCGCACGAACGCATCTTGATGCTGGCCGACGCCGGCTCCTTCGAGGAAACCGAGACCGGGCTCATTTCCGCCAACCCGCTCGGCTTCCAGGGCTACGCCGAAAAGACCGCCGCCTTGCGCGCCAAAACCGGCCTCGACGACGCGGTGGTCTGCGGCCGCCTCAGCATCGATGGCAACCGCGCGATGATCGCCGTGATGGACTTCAAATTTTTTGCCGGCTCGATGGGCTCGGTGGTCGGTGAGAAAATCACCCGCGCCATCGAAATGGCCATCGCCGAGAAACGCGGCATGATCATCGTCTCGGCCTCGTCCGGCGCACGCATGCAGGAAGGGATGCTCTCGCTGATGCAAATGGCCAAGACCTGCGGTGCCTTGGCCCGACTCTCCGAAGCGAAGCTGCCCTTCATTTCCCTGCTCACCCACCCGACCACCGGCGGTGTGACCGCATCGTTTGCAACCATTGGCGACATCAACCTCGCCGAGCCGAAATGCATGATTGGTTTTGCGGGGCCGCGGGTGGTCAAGGAAACCACTCACCAAAATTTGCCGCCCGGTTTCCAAACCGCCGAGTTCATGCTCGAGCACGGCCTCGTCGATGCGATCGTCCATCGCGGCAAACTCCGCGAGCGCCTCGCCACCCTGCTTTCGTACATGATGCCGCGCTGAAATGATGCCGCGCCCTGCGCGCAAGTCGCATCACCACTTGCGCAAGGCCAGCCGATGGTCAAAGCTCCGCCCGTGCTCGCGAAACGAATCATCCCCTGCCTCGATGTCACTGACGGCCGCGTGGTCAAGGGCGTGAATTTCGTCGACCTCATCGATGCCGGCGATCCGGTCGAATGCGCGATGGCTTACAACGCGCAAGAGGCGGACGAGCTGGTCTTTCTCGACATCACCGCCTCGTCCGACAAGCGCCGCACAATGGTCGATGTCGTGAGCCGCACCGCCGAACATTGTTTCATTCCGCTCACGGTCGGCGGTGGCATCCGCACGGTCGATGACATGCGCGAAATGCTGCTCGCCGGCGCGGACAAGGTTGG
>CAIVXP010000151.1 GCA_903909905.1 Akkermansiaceae bacterium | reverse complement strand
GTCGTGTTGCGTTCGATCATCGCCGTGGCGCGCGAGCCTTCGGTTTCGATCGAAAGCGTGAGTGGCGTGACATCGAGCAGCAGCACATCCTTCACATCGCCGCGCAGCACGCCGCCTTGAATCGATGCGCCGATGGCGACGACTTCGTCGGGGTTTACGCCTTGGTGCGGTGTTTGACCTGCGAGCTCACGGGCGGTCTCGACCACCTTAGGCATGCGGGTCATGCCGCCAACGAGCACCAGCTCGTCGATGTCGGAGGCTTTGACGCCGGCTTCCTCGAGGCAATCGCGCACGGGCTTCTTGGTGCGCTCGAAAAGCGAGTCGGTGAGTTGCTCGAGCTTCGCGCGGGTGAGCGAGAGCTGAATGTGTTTCGGTCCGGTGGCATCGGCCGTGATGAAGGGCAGGCTGATGTCGTAGGACTGCGTTGATGAAAGGGCGATCTTCGCTTTTTCCGCTTCTTCCTTGATGCGTTGCAGCGCGTCCGGCTGACCCGAGAGGTCGATGCCTTGATCCTTCTTGAACTCGCCAACGATCCATTGGATGAGCGTGTTGTCCCAGTCGTCACCGCCGAGTTGCGTGTCGCCATCGGTGGCAAGCACCTCAAAAACGCCATCGCCGATCTCGAGCACCGAGATGTCGAAGGTGCCACCGCCCAGGTCATAGACGGCAATTTTTTCGTCGGACTTTTTATCGAGGCCGTAGGCGAGTGCCGCGGCGGTCGGTTCGTTGATGATGCGCAGCACTTCGAGTCCGGCGATTTCGCCGGCGGCCTTGGTGGCATTGCGTTGCGAGTCGTTGAAATAAGCGGGCACGGTGATCACCGCTTGCTTGATCGATTCACCGAGTTTCGATTCCGCATCGGCCTTCAGTTTGCCGAGGACCATCGCGGCAATTTCCTGAGGGGAAAAAGTTTTTGATTCGCCGGCGACTTCGACTTCGATGTGCGCGTCGCCATTGGCGGCTGCCACGATCTTGTAGGGCATGCGCTTGTCGGCTTCGGTCAGCTCGGCGAACTTGCGGCCGATCAGACGCTTGGCGGAGAAAATCGTGTTCTTGGGGTTGGTCACGGCCTGGCGCTTGGCGGCCTGGCCGACGAGGCGTTCGCCGCTCTTGGAAAAGGCGACGACCGATGGGGTGGTGCGTGCACCTTCTGAGTTTTCAAGCACCGTCGGCTCACCGCCTTCCATGACGGCCATGCAGGAGTTGGTGGTACCGAGGTCGATTCCGAGGATTTTGGACATGAGTGTGATTTCCTTTCAAATTTGGCCTTTTGGGCCTTTTGGTTCGGGCCAACTATTGCATCCGTCATGCCAGCATCGGAAAATTTTCTGTAACTTATTGATTTTAAATATATTAAAAAATTTCACTATCGGCCCGAGGCGCGCTGTAGTCATCCTGAAGCGACAAAATGACGCATTTTATGCGCGCCAAAGTGTCGCAGCGTCATGAAATGCGCGGCAGAAATTTTCCGACCTTGAAAGATGGTGAATTCCCTTTCTAGGGTCCGTTCAGAGGTTATGCGTATTCAGGCATCGAGATGGGTTCCACGGGGTGAGCCGTTCCAGGCGGACGGCGACGCGTCCTCGGGCGGATTTCCGGCCGTGCTCGAGCATTTGGTGCGTCAGCGGGGTCTGCCGGAAGGGGTCGATCTGGAGGGCTACCTGCGGCCGCGGCTACGGGATTTAGCCGATCCGTTTCTGATCCCCGACATGCGCCCGGCGGTCGAGCGGATCCTACAGGCCGTGGATCGCGGGGAAAAAATCTGTATTTACGGCGACTACGATGTCGATGGCGTTTCCTCGATCACCCTCATGCGGCGGATCCTGATGGCCTATGGCTTGCAGCCGCGGCATTTCATTCCGAGGCGCGGGCCAGAAGGTTATGGCCTGAGCGATGCGGCGATCGCGCGTTGCATGGCCGAGGGGCCGAAGCCGGATTTGCTGATCACCGTCGACTGCGGAACGGTGTCGATCCCGCAATGTGCGGCGCTGCGTGCGGTGGGGGTCGATGTGGTGATTGTCGATCATCATGAGCCGCTGCTCGACGGGCGGCCGGATTGCTGCGCATTGGTCAACCCGAAGTGCGGCACGGAGTTCACCT
>CAIVXP010000150.1 GCA_903909905.1 Akkermansiaceae bacterium | reverse complement strand
TTCAGTTTCAAGAGGAGAAAAGTGCAAGAAGAAGCGGCTTTTTCATAGGCAGGGACCTTTCTGCCAAAGGTCCGTTTGTTGGGTTGTTGTTGAAGAAGCGCCTGTGGCGATGAGTCGGCGCTGCGGGGCCGCATCGCCCTACCGGGTGGACTTGGAACAGAATGTTCCAAGGACGGACTGGGACTGCAAGTCCCAGCCACATGTAGAACTGGGCAAGATGCCCACGGCTCCTTGAGGAAGCAGCTCCTTCAGTTCAGCTTTTATTCCTCATCCGTTCCTCGATTTCTTCAGCTTCGATGGGGATTTCGGTCATGAGGTCGGTGTTGGAATTTTTGCCGATGAGGAAGTCGTTTTCGAGGCGGATGCCGATGCCTTCTTCGCGGATGTAGATGCCGGGTTCGATGGTGAAGAGCATGCCTTCGGCGAAGGTGGCGTTGGGCGGGCAGACATCGTGGACATCGAGTCCGAGGTGGTGCGAAGTGCCGTGCATGAAGTATTTTTTCACGAGTGCCTTGTCGGGTCCTTGCGCGGCAGCGTCCTTGGCCGAGAAGAGTCCGAGGTTGACCAGTTCGCGTTCCATCAATGAGAGGACTTGTTTTTGGTATTCGGTTGGGTCGTTGCCGGGGCGCAGCAGATCGTTCGCGCCGCGGAACACGCGCAGCAGGGCATCGTAGACCTGACGCTGGCGCTTACTGAAGCGACCACTGACCGGAACGGTGCGCGTCATGTCGGCATTCCATCCGCCCCATTCGGCCGCGACATCAAGCAGCACAAGGTCGCCCTCGCGACAAACTTGGTCGTTTTTCACATAGTGCAGCACGCAGGAATTTTTTCCCGAGCCGATGATGGGCGCGTAGGCGAATCCGCGTGATCCGCTGCGCACGAACTCGTGCAGGAGCTCCGCCTCGATTTCCCATTCGCCCACGCCGGGCTTGATGAAGCCCAGCAGCCTGTTGAAGCCGGCGCCGGTGATGTCGCAGGCGCGGCGGATCATTTGAAATTCCGCCTCATCCTTGATCATGCGCAGACGATGCATGATAGGCGCGAGCCGCTCGTAGCGGTGCAGCGGGTAAATCGCTTGGCAGGATTTGATGAATCGTGCATTGCGCGTCTCAACCAGCGGCGTGGCGCGCGAATGTTCGTTGGTCTCGAGCAGGACCCGCTCTGCTTGCGGCATGAGGCGGTGAAAAATGGAGTCAAAGGCACTGGTCCATTCCACGCGTGCGATACCGGTCAGTTTTCTCGCATCATCTTTGCTCAGCTTTTCGCCCTCCCAGACCGCAATGTGTTCATTGGTTTCGCGGATGAAAAGAATTTCGCGATCCTGCGGATTCACCGCATCGGGCATGAGCAAGAGGATCGTTTCTTCCTGATCCACGCCGGTGAGATAAAAGAGGTCGCTGTTCTGGCGAAAGGCTATCGTGCCATCCGCGTCGGTCGGGTAGACATCGTTCGAATGCAAAATGACGATGCTGCCGGGCTTGAGGCATGACCTCAGCCGCTCGCGGTTGCGGGTGAAAAAATCGGGGTCGACGGATTTGTGGCGCATGACCTTATCTCACGCGAGATGCCGCAGGCGGGCAATGAGGATTTGAGGGGTAAAAGCTGAAAAACTGAAATGCTGAAAGGAAGAGGGAGAGGAGAAAAGCAGAAAGCGGAAAGTAGAAAGCAGAAAGGAAGAGAAAAGAGTTTGAACCGCGAATGGACGCGAACGGGGGAGATGAAGAATCCGCTCTTTCTTATTTCAGCATTTCAGCGTTTTAGCGTTTCAGCTTTTACTCACCATCACTTCTTCTTCTCGATGGCGACGAGGGTGATGTCGTCCATTTGCGGGCCCTCGCCGGTGAAGTGGCGGAGTTCTTCTTGCATGCGGGTGAGGACGGCTTCGGCGCCGAGTGGGGCGGTGTTGCGGAAGCATTCGGACATGCGGTCCATGCCGAACTCCTCGTCATCGGCGTTGACCGCTTCACGCACGCCATCGGTGTAGAAAAGAAGGCAGTCGCCTTGGTGGAGTTCGATGTTTTGATCCTTGGTGACGCGCTCGAAGACATCGCCGGCATCGACGCCGAGAGCGAGGCCGGGTGAGCGCAGTAGTTCGACTTTGCCTGTTTCTTGGCGATAGAGCAGGGCGGGGTCGTGGCCAGCGCGGGCGATGACGGCCTTGCCATTGCTTTCATCGAGAATGCAGTAGGCCATGCTGATGAACATGTCCTCGCGGATGTCGGGAAAGAGTTGGCGGTTGACGGTCGCGAGCGCGGCGGCGGGGGAGGATTTTTCGCGGGCGACCGAGCGCAGGGCGCTACGGCACATCGCCATGAGGAGTCCGGCCGGGACGCCCTTTCCCGAGACATCGGCTATCGCGACGCCGAAGCGGTTTTCATCGAGTTCGAGATAGTCGTAGTAGTCGCCGCTGATGATGCGTGCGGGGAGGTTGGTGCCGCTGATGCGGAATCCGGCGAGCACCGGGTTTTCCTGGGGCAGAAGCACGCGTTGGACTTCGCGCGCGTTTTGCAATTCGTTTTCCATCGCGCGTTTTTCATGGGCCTCGCGGTGGATGCGGGCGTTGCCGATGGCGAACGATGATTGCTCTGCGGCCGAACGAAACACCGCGAAATCATTGGACGTGAAGGCACCGTCCTCGTGGCGGCGGGCGACGACGAGCACGCCAAGGTCGCGGCCGGCGTGGCGCAACGGTGCGAGCAGCGCGGTGACATTGTCGGTGTAGCTCATGAACGCGTCATGAAATGACGGATGGCTTTTCACATCCTCGACCTTGATCGCTTCGCCGGCGGCGAGGCAGTGGCCGAGGATGCCTTCGTCGGCAGTGACGCGGGAGAGGCGCAGGTGGCTTTCGAGGGCGCGTGGGTCGCGTTCGGCGCGTTTGAGCACCTCGACCGGCACCCCGATGAGGGGCGGGCAATCTTCCGAGATGTAGGATGGAATCAGAAATCCGTTGCCGGCACCGAGGAAATAGATCGCACCGCCGCGGGCATTCACGACCTTGTCGATGCCATCGACGATGATTCTTGAAAGCACTGAGGGGGACGGCTCGTTTTCAATGGCGAGACCGAGTTCGTGCAGGAAGGAAAACATCCGCTGTTCCTCGCCTTCGAGCTCGTTGAACTTTTTGCGGATCAGTCGGTTGCGCTGACGTTGATTGCGCAGGGCGAAAATAAGAATCAGCGCGACAAGCATGAACATCGCGAGCGCGACCAGTGCTGAGTACTGCAGCCCGGGGATGTTCATGGAGTCCGATTGGCTGATGTTTATGATTGCGTCTGCCGACCGGTTTCCGGCGACTTGGCGTCCTTGGCGGTTTCTTTTTCCAACATGGAGACCACGGCG
>CAIVXP010000149.1 GCA_903909905.1 Akkermansiaceae bacterium | reverse complement strand
ATTCGAGGTATGGGAGCCGTAGAGTGCTGGTTCCTGCATGGGGCAGTGGGATCGGCGGGTGATTGGCGTGAATTTGCGGCGGCGATGTCGGCGGATTCGATCGCATCGCGGGCGGTGGACTTGTGGCGGTTTCTTGCGTGCGAGCCGATGTCGCTGACGCGCTTTGGCGAGGCTTTGAATGCCGAGGCGAATGATGTGTCGGCGGGTCGAGCGAAGCGGGTCTTGGTCGGGTATTCAATGGGTGGCAGGTTGGCATTGCACGCTTTGGCGCGGGCGGACGCGCCATGGGATGCGGCGGTGATTGTTTCGGCGCATCCGGGTTTGGAGGATGCGGATGAGCGTTGCGCGCGATTGGCGCAGGATGCCGGATGGGCGACAAAGGCGTTTGGGGGCGATTGGCAAAAATTTTTGGAGGAATGGAACGCGCAATCGGTGTTGGCGGGCGAAGCGCCGCGTGATGCCGAAGCTTCCGCGCGATTGGTGATGCGCCGGCGCGAGATCGCACGGAGTTTTGTCGATTGGTCGCTCGGCGCGCAGGAGCCGATGTGGGGTGAGCTTGGGCGGATCAAGGTGCCCGTGTTGTGGGTCGTCGGTGAGCGGGATGAAAAATTCCACAGGCTTGGCGAGCGCGCCGTTTCGCAGATGTCGCAGGCGCGGCTGGCAGTGGCACCGGGTGCGGGTCACCGCGTGCCGTGGGAATGCCGCGAATGGTTTGCGGCGCGGGTGGGGGAATTTGTTCGGGCCTCGGTGTGCTAAGC
Organism: Akkermansiaceae bacterium; assembly: GCA_903909905.1. GTDB lineage: Bacteria > Verrucomicrobiota > Verrucomicrobiia > Verrucomicrobiales > Akkermansiaceae > Luteolibacter. The sequence goes on along the minus strand of CAIVXP010000149.1, from coordinate 1,782 downwards.
CGCGAATCTCCGGTTGCGGCCAAGGCTTCGAGCGTTCAGGCTCATCGGCATGTGGACGAGCGCACGCGAGTTTGAGGACATCCGATACGAAACGACGGATGAGGGAAAAATTGCAAAGATCACGATCAACCGCCCGGAGGTGCGCAATGCCTTTCGGCCGAAGACGGTGGCCGAATTACTACAGGCATTTGATTTGGCGCATCAGGATCCGCAGGTGGGTGTGATCATTCTCACCGGCGAAGGTGATTTGGCCTTTTGCTCGGGTGGTGATCAAAAGGTGCGCGGCCATGCGGGCTACATCGGTGACGATGGGGTGCCGCGGCTCAATGTGCTCGATTTGCAAAAGAAGATCCGCTCCCTGCCCAAGCCGGTGGTGGCAATGGTGGCCGGTTACGCGATTGGCGGCGGTCATGTGCTTCATGTCGTGTGCGACCTCACCATCGCGGCCGACAACGCGCGCTTTGGTCAGACCGGGCCGAAGGTCGGCTCGTTTGATGGCGGGCTTGGATCGAGTTACTTGGCACGCATCGTTGGCCAGAAGAAGGCGCGTGAAATTTGGTTTCTCTGCCGCCAGTACAGCGCGCAAGAGGCACTCGACATGGGCTTGGTCAACACGGTTGTGCCCTTGGCCGAACTCGAAACCGAAACGCTCAAGTGGTGCCGCGAAATGATCGCGCATTCGCCATTGGCACTGCGCTGCCTGAAGTCCGCGTTAAATGCCGATTGCGATGGTCAGATGGGTCTGCTCGATCTCGCTGGCAATGCGACTTTGCTCTATTACATGAGCGAGGAAGGCCGTGAGGGCAAACAGGCGTTCCTTGAGAAACGCGCGCCGGATTTTGGGAAATTCCCACGAGTGCCTTGATTTTTACGGCGATTTCATGATTGCCAAATTGGCGGATGCTGGTTTAATTTCCGCCCGCCGACGGCCCCCTAAGGGCTCCAAAAGCCTCATAGTGTAATGGTAACACCCCGGATTTTGATTCCGTTATTCTAGGTTCGAATCCTAGTGAGGCTACTTTTTCCGCATCGTCGATCGCCTCGGCATTCCCGCTTGATTTGTTAAGGAATCTGAAATAATTCTTTCATCTTTCCTGAACGATGAGCAGGCGCATGGACAAGGATTATACGCGACGAGTTTCGGCCAATCAGCGCCGGACGCGGCAGTCGTTTTCGGAAATGCTGAGCACCGCCAACCGTCGTGCCCACGAGCAAGCGAATCGTCGGAGCGACCGGCGCGGAATGAAATCGGTGCGGGCGGCGATTGCGGCGAGTGATGAGATCGAGGATGCATTCTCAGTCGAGTGGTGGAGGCGGCTTGGGAGGTGGATGATGGCGCTTTGCTTGCTGCCGTTTTGTTGGGTGACGACTTGGACTTTTCTGTCGCGTTTTTCTCGAGCGACTTTGGAGCGGGGGTTTTGGCATTCGACGGAGTTTTGGTATTTTGCGATCGGCGCGCTGTTGATGGTCGGCTGGTTTTGGTCGGGTTTGATCCGATCATTTTTCCTTTATCTCTATGTCTTGGGTCACGAGCTGACCCATGTGCTTTTTGTGTTGTGCTGCCGCGGTAAGGTAACGGATTTCCATGTGAGCACCGAGGGTGGTTACATCACGACCAACAAGACCAACATGCTCATCGCGTTGTCGCCGTACTTCGTGCCGTTTTGGTCGGTGGTTTGCGCGGTGGTCTACATGGCGCTGAGGTTTTTTGTGGAACTCTCATCATGGTGGGACCTGGTGATGTACGCCCTGATGGGTTTGACATGGACCTTCCACATGGTT
>CAIVXP010000148.1 GCA_903909905.1 Akkermansiaceae bacterium | reverse complement strand
GGCCCGCAAGGTTGAAGCTTCGCCGAGGCTGATTCGGGCGAAAAAATTTGACCTGCAGAAAATGTGGACATAATTTGTCCACATGAAAACTGTCACCGTCAGGGATTTGAGAAACAACTTTTCCAAGGTCGAGGCATGGCTTGGTGAGGGCGAGGAAATCCGCATTGAGAAGCGCGGCAAGCCGATCGGGTATTTGTCGGCGGCGAGAAAAAAAAAGAGCTTAGTGCCTAAAGTTGATTGGGAGGCTCGGAGAAAGGCGATATGGGGCGATCGTGTCTTTTCGGACGAAGAAGTGCGTGCGATGCGTGAGGCTGAATTGGAAGGTGAGGAGGGATGAAGGTTTTTCCCGACACATCGTTTCTGTGTGCGAAGTACCGCGAGCAGAGCAACTCCCGGCGTGCGGATGCCTATCATGAAACCCTTTCCAATCCGCTTGCTGTATCCAGTCTTCTCTTGCTCGAGTTTCGCCAATCGATCCGTTTTCAGATGAGGTTGTTTTCGTTGGATCGCAGCAAAGGTTTTGCGAAAACCGAGGGCATGGCGATGTTGCGTGCTTTGCAGTCGGATCTTGCGCAAGGGGTGTTTGAAATGACCGCGCCCGACTGGGCGGATGTGCATCGCATTGCGGACATGTTGAGTGAAAAGCACACCGAAGAAAACGGCCATCGCATGACGGACATTTTGCATGTTGCTACAGCGATTCACCTCGGGTCGGAGGTGTTTCTCACATTCGCTGCCAACCAGAAACGCTTGGCCGAGGCATCGGGAATGAAGGTTCCCTTGTGAATCGGCGTGCGGCGTGCGTCACTTGCTCACATTGAAGCGGAACTCGATCACATCGCCGTCCTTGACGATATATTCCTTGCCTTCAATGCGGAGTTTGCCGGCTTCTTTGGCGGCATTTTTCGAACCGAGTGAGACGAGGTCGTCGTAGTGCACAACTTCGGCAGCGATGAAGCCGCGTTCGAAATCCGTGTGGATCACGCCGGCGGCGGCGGGGGCTTTGTCGCCCTCTTGAATCGTCCATGCGCGGGTTTCTTGTACGCCGGTGGTCAGGTAGGTACGCAGGCCGAGCAGGTGATAGACCGCTTGGATCAATGATGAAACGCCGGAGTCGTTGACGCCCATTTCGCGTAGGAACTCGAGTGCTTCCTCGGGTGGCATTTCGCTGAGCTCTTCTTCGATGCGTGCGGAGATCACCACCGCTTCTGAGCCGCTGTGTTCGGTGGCGAAGCGGCGGACCTTGGCAACCTGCGGGTGCGAGTCAGGATTTTCGATCGCACCTGCGAGTTCGTCTTCGGCTACATTGCATGCGTAGATCGTCTTCTTTGAGGAGAGCAGGAAAAATTCGCGGACAACCGTCTTATCCTCATCGCTGAATTCGAGGGTGAGGGCCGGCTTGCCTTGATCGAGGTGAGGCATGATCACATCGATGAGTTCCACTTCCTTTTTGGCTTCCTTGTCACCGCCCTTGGCTTTCTTTTCGCGTGACGAGCGGCGTTTTTCGAGGGCGGCCATGTCGGCAAGGATAAGCTCCGAGTTGATGATCTCGATGTCGCGGATCGGGTCGACGGTGCCGAGCTCGTGGATGATGTCGTCGTTTTCGAAACAGCGCACGACTTGAACGATTGCGTCGGTTTCGCGGCTGTTGGCAAGGAACTGGTTGCCGAGTCCGGCACCTTCAGAGGCGCCCTTCACGAGTCCTGCGATATCGACAAACTCGATGGCGGTGGGCACAAGCTTTTGCGAGCCCGAGATTTTCGAAAGCACGGACAGGCGCGGGTCGGGCACGGTCACGATACCGACATTAGGGTCGATCGTGCAGAAGGGGTAGTTGGCAGCCTCCGCTTTGCGCGTGCGGGTGACGGCGTTGAAGAGGGTTGATTTCCCGACATTGGGCAGTCCTACGATTCCAGCTTTGAGCATTGCGGGGGGAGGGTGAGGGAGTAGGGGGTGCGAGGACGAGAAAAATCAGTCGTTAGCCCGGAATGCCGGTCATGGCCATGATGAGGGATTGCCATCGGAAAAACACATGTGTATGCATGGCGACGATAGATCTCTGATTACCGATGACCGCTTATCTTTTCAGTTGTGAGCATGCGACCTGCACGGTGCCAGAAGCCTACCGTGAATATTTTCGCGGCAGCGAGGAGGTCCTGAGCTCCAATGAGGGATGGGAGCCTGGAGCATTGAACTTGAGCCAAGCCTTTGCGATGGGTTTTCGAACCCCCTTGGTTTACGGAGATGTCACGAGGTTGTTGATCGATCTGGAAAAAGACGGTGACGCGCGATGGAGTCGGTTTTCATCAAAAATCGCGGAGAGCATCCGGATGAGGATTGAAGACCGACATGAGAAGTTGTTTCGCCAGCAATTGCGTCAGAGAATTGCTGAGGATTTGAGGAGGTATGATTCCGTCGTGCATTTGATGGTGCATACGGATGCCGATACCGAGGGGAAGGTGACATTGGCGACACCTGAAAAATCGGTGTTGAGCGAGTCGCTCGCGATGGCGTGGTGCTCGAGGCTGCGTGCGCGTGATGTCGATGCGAAGTGTGAACGGGGTGCTGATACCGGCGCATTTGGAACGGCATTGGCGCGAGAGAATGATCCGGCGCGTTATGCGCAGATTCGGTTGGTCGTATCGCAGAGTTTTTTTCTTGAGGGCAAACCGCTGCGCTGGGAGACCATCAAAAAGATTATTCTCGATACGCTGCGTTTGGCAGCGGATGAGGGCATCAGCGGCCAAGCAGCCCCTTTGACTGATCCAGACTGAGTTTGCGCTGCTCGCGCCAGTCGATCACATCGGGTTGTTGGTAGACTCCGCGGCGGATGTCGGTTTCGGCATCGGATGGTTTGGAGATATTTTGAATATCCGATTCGCGAGCGGAATTGGTGGTAAATTTTTGTGTTGGGTAAATACCGGGCAGGTTTGCTGTGGACGATGATTCGCGGGCATTTTTTCCGTTGAGTTCCGAAGATCTCATGAAGCGGCTGCCATCGGTGTTGCCGTCGTAGTGTTTGCGGCCGTAGTCTTTGTTTCCCCACCAGGATTCCTTTGCGTATTCGCCCGTTTTGTAAGTATTTTTTTGATATTCTTGCTGGAAGTGCGGGGAGCCTCCCTGTTTTTCGAACGAGCTGCGTTTGTCGCCTTGGGCCTTCCAGTTTCCATCGGCATCTTGGGTGTAGCCGTTTTTTTCGTTAAGACGCTGGCTGAATGGTTTGAAAGACGGTGTATTTTCGCTGGTCTTGGTAGCGTTCGTGCAAGCTGCCAGAATGACCAAAAAAAACGGAAAAATGTGACGATGAAACATCATTGTTTGCGAATGACTTCCTCGAGCTTTGGATTGGGTTGGGCGCCGCGTTCCAATGCCTGTTCATAGTATTTTTTCGCATCCTCGAAGCGGCGGTCGCGGGAGCACAGCAGCGCTAGATTGTAATAGGGTTCGCTAGGCATCGGGTCGGCATTGATGGCGGCCTTGAAGTGAGACTCCGCCTCGCCAAGCTTTCCGGTGCGGTAGCGCAACGTCGCTAGCAACAGCTGGCTTTTGGCATCGTTCGGCGCGAGTTCGATTGCCTTGCTGAGAGCCCTGTCGGCGGCCTGCATGTCGCCGAAGCGTAAGAAGGAAAATCCGAGCATGCGGTGGGCATAGGCATTGCCTTCTTCAAGTTCGACCGCGCGGCGGAAGGTGTCGATGGCAGACATCGGGTCTTCGAGCTTTAGGTGAACGACGCCGAGTTTGCAAAGTGAGGGGGTGTGGCCCGGGTGTTGCTCGATGATCATTTCATACAATTCGCGGGTTGGCAGGAACCTGCCAGCGATAAAGGATTTCTCGGCAGTGCGTTCGAAGATTGAGATGTCGCGGTTCAGGTCGCTGGTTGCGCGGGTGACGGTGGCGCGATCGCGTGCGAAGGGGGATACAAATTCGCCATCGACCTGACGGTCGGTCAGAAGTTTTTGTTCCTCGGGTGAAAGGGCGATTTCGCCGCTGTCGAAAATTTCGATGGCTTTGGCTAGGCGTTCGTCGCCGTTGCCAAGTTCGCGTGCGGCATCGACGAGTAGCTCGCGTGCTTGGCGGCGGCGCTCCTGTGTGCGGAGTTGGCGCTTTATGATGTCGCGCAGAAGTTCCGTTTCGGCTGGGTCGGCGTTGGCTTCACCTTTGGCGAGGGCGGCTTCCTCTAATTTTAGGCGTGATTCCATTTCGGCGAGGCGTTTGTCCTGTTCGCGTTTTTCCTGCTGAAGTTTGTTGATTTGTGATTTTGCGATGGCGAGATCGCGAAGTGCGTCGGAGTAGGCTTGCTTGTTTTCGTCGCTTTCGCTGTTGATGCTTTCCACCTTTTCGCTTGCCTCGCGGAGGTTTTTTGCCAGCGACATGTTTTGATCGATCAGGTCTTGAATGCGGCTCGATTCGTTGAGTTTGAGGAGTGCTGCCATTTGATCGCGTTCTTGTATGAGCGAATCTTGTTCCGTGCGCAACTGGGTGAATGACAGGCGGCTTTCCTCGAGTTCCCGGCCAAGGCTGGCGATGCGTTCGTTGGCTTTTGCGAGTTCGGAGTTTTTGTTTTCCAGCTCCTTTTCGAGCTGCTCTAGCTGTTTGCGTTGGCCCGCGACGACTGAGTTCGCAACTTCGCGTTCCCTTTTCAAATCCCGGTCGAGGTCGCTGCGCTTTTGTTGCAGCATCTTTATGTCAGTTTCGAGGGAGTTGATACGACTGAGTGCTTCGGTGTGGGATCCGCGTGACTGGTTGAGAGCCATGGTCATCGCCTCGCGCTCCTGGACAAGGGATTCGATGCGTTGGTTGAGGGATTTTACCTCACTCTCGACCGGTGCGGAAGCAAGTTTGGCACGCAGGTTTTGCAGGTTGGCCTCGGCGTTTCTGAGTTCGGCTTTGAGCGCGTCATTTTGCCGGCGCATGTCATCGGCGCGCGATTTTTCACGCGAGGCTTGTTCGGGGGCTTGCGATGCGAGTTCGCGCAGGCGGCGGACTTCGGCTTCCGATGCTGCGAGGCGTTGGGCAGTGGCGGGATCGATGACTGGCTCCTTGGGC
>CAIVXP010000147.1 GCA_903909905.1 Akkermansiaceae bacterium | reverse complement strand
TTCTTCGCGACATTGGCGGCGGCTTCAAAGACCGCGCGGGCTTGCATCTCGGTGATCTCGGGATAGGCGATGCCGAGGCGGCAACCGCGGTGGCCGAGCATCGGGTTGAACTCGTGGAGTTCGGCGACGCGTTGGATGATCTTCTCGACGCTGATGCCGATTTTCTTCGAGAGGTCGAGTTGTTGCTCCTTGGTGTGGGGCAGGAACTCGTGAAGCGGCGGGTCGAGGAGGCGGATGGTGGCAGGGAAACCCTTGAGGGTTTTGAAGATGCCGGTGAAGTCCTCGCGCTGGAATGGGAGGAGTTTGGCGAGAGCGGCACGGCGTGCCTTCTCGGTGGTGGCGAGGATCATCTCGCGCATCGCGTCGATGCGGTCACCCTCGAAGAACATGTGTTCGGTGCGGGTGAGGCCGATGCCGGTGGCGCCGAAGGCCATCGCGATGCGGGTTTGCTCTGGGGTGTCGGCATTGGTGCGGACGCCGAGCTTGGTGACCTTCGAGCACCACTCCATGAGTTGGAGGAAGCTCTTGAACTTCTCGGTCTTGCGAGCGGCCTTGTCGTTGCTGACGATGCCGGTGATGATTTCCGAAGGGGCGGTCTTGAGCTGGCCGCCGTAGACCGTGCCGGAGGTGCCGTCGATGGAGAGGTAGTCACCTTCCTTGAACTTTTGGCCGGACGCGGTGACGGTGAGTTTCTCGTAATTGATCTCGACGGCGGCGGCGCCGCAGACGCAGACCTTGCCCATCTGGCGGGCAACGAGCGCGGCGTGCGACGAAACACCACCCTTGGCGGTGAGGATGCCCTCGGCAGCGATCATGCCGCGAAGGTCTTCCGGGCTGGTTTCGTTGCGGACGAGCAGGACCTTTTCACCTTTCGCTTCGGCGGCAGCCGCGCGATCGGCGTTGAGGTAAATTTTGCCGGAGGCGGCACCGGGACCGGCGGGAAGTCCGGTGGCGATGGCCTTGGCTTTCTTCACATCGGCCGCGTCGAAGATCGGCGCGAGAAGTTGATCGAGTTGTTCGGCCGGGTTGCGGAGCACGGCGGTCTTCCAGTCGATGAGCTTCTCCTTGACCATGTCCATGGAGAACTTCAGCGCGGCGGCGGCGGTGCGCTTGCCGTTGCGGGTCTGGAGCATGAACAGCTTGCCGTCCTGCACGGTGAACTCGACATCCTGCACGTCCTTGAAGTGTTTTTCGAGGGTCGCGCGGACCTTCATGAGTTCGGCATACGACTTCGGCATTTGCTTCTTCATGTTGATGACCGGCTCCGGAGTGCGGACGCCGGCGACCACATCCTCGCCTTGGGCGTTGATGAGGAACTCACCGTAGAATTCGTTGGTGCCGTTGGCGGGGTTGCGGGTGAAGGCGACGCCCGAGCCGGACTTGTCGCCGGTGTTGCCGTAGACCATCGCTTGGACGTTGACGGCGGTGCCCCACTCGGCGGGGATGTTGTACTTGCGGCGATAAACGATCGCGCGGTCGTTCATCCATGAGCCGAAGACGGCGCCTGCGGCACCGCGAAGCTGATCCCACGGGTTGCTTGGGAAACTCTTGCCGGTGCGCTGTTTGACGAGGGCCTTGAAGCGCTTGACGAGTTCCTGTTGGTCGGCTGCGGTGAGGTCGGAGTCGACGATGTCGCGCTTGTACTTCTGATGCTTGAATTCCTCGATGACGACTTCGAATGGCTCGTGGTCTTCGCCTTCGCGTTTTTGCACGCCGAGCACAACATCGCCGTACATCTGGACGAAGCGGCGGTAGCAGTCCCATGCGAAGCGCTCGTTCTTGGTGGAGGCGGCGAGTGACTTCACCGTCTCGTCGTTGAGGCCGAGGTTGAGGATGGTGTCCATCATGCCCGGCATCGAGTCGCGGGCACCGGAGCGCACGGCGACGAGCAGCGGCATGCCTTTGGCATCACCAAACTTGCAGCCCATGATTTTTTCCATGTTGGCAACGCCGGCTTCCATCTGCGATTGGAGGGAGGTCGGGTAGCTTCTACGATTGGCATAGTAGTAAGTGCAGACCTCGGTGGTGATCGTGAAGCCTGGAGGCACTGGCAGACCGATGCGGGTCATTTCCGCAAGGTTGGCACCCTTGCCGCCGAGCAGCGCCTTCATCCCGCCATCACCATCGGCCTTGGCGGCACCCCAGGTGTAAACGTATTTGGCTCCTTTGCCGGAAGCGGATTTTGCCTTGTTTTTGGATGCCGCAGGTTTGGCGGCCTTGGGTGCGCTTTTTTTGGCGGCGGGTTTCACTGCCTTCTTTTTCGTTGCCATCGTTGTGGTATTTGGTGTTTGGAGATGCTTTCGCCCAATGGGTATGGATGCGGGCAAATGACCCGCTGACGGCGAAACGCGCGGGAGGCTAGGCGACCACGCGGGCGACTGTCAATCAGGCAGTTTGGCCCGCCCGACGACTTGCCGGGGGGCTTGATCAGGCAGGCGATATGACTCGCTTCGATCAGAAATGGATCGCGTGACCCTCGGCGGCAAGAGTCGCCTCGTGGATCACTTCGGACATCGTCGGGTGCGCATGGATGGTCGCGTGGATTTCCTCGGCGGTGAGTTCCTGGTCGAGGGCGAGGCCCATCTCGGCGATGAGCTCGGTGGCGTTCTCGCCGATGATGTGGGCGCCGAGCAACTCGCCGTGTTTCTTGCCGTAGAGGAGCTTGGCGAAGCCATCGGGCTCACCGGAAGCGATGGCCTTGCCGATGGCGACGAAGGGGATCTTGCCCACGTTGTACTCGATGCCGGCTTCCTTGAGTGCGCGTTCGGTTTTGCCGACCGAGGCAACTTGCGGGTGGCAGTAGGTGCAGCCGGGGAAATTGGTGACCTTGCGGGGTTTGTGGCCTGCGACATAGAGGCCTTCGACCGCTTGCACCGCTTCGAACGAAGCGGTGTGGGCGAGCCATGGTGGGCCGGTGATGTCGCCCGCGGCATAGACGCCGGGGATCGAAGTTTCATAGCGGTCGCCGACATTGATAAATCCGCGCTCGGAGAGGGCGGGCTGCGTGCCGCCGGGTAGCACCGGCTGGATGCCGATGGCGACGAGGCAGACATCGGCCTTGATCGTGCCTTTTTCCTTCGGGCCATCGACCGTGAGTTCGACATGCGTGCCGAGATCTTTTTGCGCGGTGATCTTGGTGTTGGTAAGGCAGCGGATGCCTTGCTTGGTGAGTGATTTTTCGAGCGCGTCGCCGACTTCATCGTCCTCGACCGGTAGGATGCGCGGTGCCATTTCGACGAGCGTGACCTTGGTGCCGAAGGCGTTGTAGATGTAGGCAAACTCCACGCCGATCGCGCCTGCGCCGATGATGATCATTTCCTTCGGTTGCTCGGCGAGGGTCATCGCTTCCTTCGATCCTATCACCGACTTGCCATTGAAGGGCAGCGTGGGAAGCTCGCGCGATTTGCAGCCGGTGGCGATGAGAATGTCCTTGGTTTCAAGGGTTTTTACCGATCCGTCGGCGGCCTTCACGCTGACTTTGCCGGTGCCTTCGATCGAGCCTAAGCC
>CAIVXP010000146.1 GCA_903909905.1 Akkermansiaceae bacterium | reverse complement strand
GCTCGACTACTCTCACCCACCCCTCCTCCAACGCCTAAAGGCTCTCTCTTAGAAAACTCTAAGGCAGAGACCTTTCTCCAAAAGGTCCGCCGCAAATGAAAAAGAAAAAGAGATCGTAGTTCGTGGATGTAGAAGCCGCTTCTTCATGTGGCTAGGACTTGCAGTCCCAGTCCGTCCTAGGAGCGGACCTTGGGGACAAAGGTCCCTGCCTTATGATTCGGCGACGCTAGGCCGCGTCGCCCTACCGTGGTGAGAGACAAGAATTCAAGAAGCAAAACGCAAGAGAAGGAGCTTCTTCTTCATTTTCTTCCACTTCAACGTTCGACGTTCGGTCTTCAAATCCCCTCTTCACCAATAAGCAATCACAATTAACCAATAACGCTTCCCCCACCGCTCAACGGCGGCGGCGGAAAAGCAGGATACTGGCTAGGCCACTCAAAAGAGCAGTGCTTGGCTCAGGAACAATGTTCAAGGTCACGGCATTCGCGGTGCAGGTGTCTAAACGCCATTCATAACCCGCAGCCAGCGTCGGCATCTGGCCCAAATTCAGGCCATTGTCGGTCAGTGAGCCCGTGTAACGAAACAATGTCCAGCTACCGGAATTCCGCGTGCTGAAGTTTCCATTGACCGCCACATTCCATGGCAGGACATCCAAAGTGCCGTCCAAGGTGAGATTGCCCCCGACGATAATCAGGTCATTGATCCCTAGCCCGACGCCTAGGTTGGCCGCGTTCAGATCAAACCTGACGATCGATGTGGCACCTTGAACAAGACCCTGACTCACACTCAGTGTCCCAACGCACCTGCCGGGTATGAGCACACCGGAAACATTCAGCGCACCGCCAATGCTGGCATTGCCCGAAAGACTGGCACCATTCGCGACATCGACATTTCCCCCAGCCAAGCTACCATTCACCACCAGCGCACCGGCGTTCACACTTGTCGTTCCGCTGTAGGTATTGGCCGCCGCAAGCGTCAGCACGCCCGCACCCTCCTTACTCAGCGTGCCACTGGTGTTGGAAATCGCATCGCTGACGATGATATTGCCCGCGCCACCAAATGTCAGCGCAGCGGCCGTGCCGGTGATCGCATTGCCCGAAGCGACATCAAGATTGAGCGTGCCGGAATCCGATTGAATGCGCGTGGCACCTCCCAGCGTGAGCAAGCCACCATAGCTGTTGTTTCCCGAAACATTGCGCATTGCACCACTCGCACTCACCCCGCTGCCAACAATCGAAAGCGCCTCAGCACCCACCGCAATGTTCCCCTGCAACTCCAAGGCCGCTCCATTCGATACCGTGGTGCCCGAACCGACAGTCCCAAGCGCCGTGCTGTTGCCAATCCGCAACACACCATTGCTGATCGTTGTCGTGCCGCTGTAACCGTTCGCCCCGCCAAGTACTACCAATCCCGTATCGCCATTGCCGTTGTTGATGGTGAGGTTGACCGATCCGCTCACCGACCCGCCGATCACGGTCGTAGCTCCTGTAACCGAGTTGATCAGGCTGTTTTTGGAAAACGCGACATTCAGGTTGATCGTTTGATTGCCGGCATTATCGCTGTTGATGATGTCACTCGAAAGCCCGATCGCATTGCCGGACAGCACGAAATCACCTGCGCCGGAGCTGAAAGTAATCCCAGCAAACGAGGTGTCGGCACTGAGGTTGTTGCTGTTGGCCAGCCGGGTGGTTCCGGCAAATGTTAGGCCGTCGCCCGAACCAATCGCACCATTCCAGTTCGCAGAGCTACTCCATAAATTGTCCGTGGCACCACCGCTCCAGGTGCGCGGCGCCGCAAGCAATGACTCAGCACTGCAAAGAAAAAGTGCAATAACACCAGCGGGTGCTAGAGTTTTGAAACATCGAACTTTGTAAACAATCGGCTTGGAATACATGGTTGGTTCAATGGCTAATAACGAATTTCACGGAAGCCCCCTCGCATCGCTCAGGCAGCCCCCGCTTCTTCAGGAACATCAGTAACCACCACGCTGCCCTCGCCCGGTATCACGCGATCACGCAGACTTCCTCGAAATCAGATAAATCAAAAAACCCCAAAGTCGCTGTTTGCATCGACGGCAAAATTTTCCAACACTCTGCCCATGCTCAAAGGTATTCACCCCGCCATCAGCCCCGAACTCCTCAAGATCCTCGCCGAAATGGGCCATGGCGATGAAATCATCCTCGCCGATGCCCACTTCCCCGCCCACAGCTTCAAAGCACGCGTGATCCGTGCCGATGGCCTCGGTGTGAGCACCCTGCTCGATGGCATCCTGCCCCTGTTCGAACTCGATAGCTACGCCGATCCTCTCGTGATGATGCAAGCCGTCGCCGGCGACCAACTCGACCCCGCCGTCGAAGCGCAGTACATGAGTGTGGTCAAACGCCATGTGCCCAATGCCAAGTCCCCCACCCGGATCGACCGCTTCGCATTCTACGACCGCGCAAAATCCGCCTTTGCCGTTGTTATGACCGGCGAAACCGCCAAATACGGCAACCTACTCCTCAAAAAAGGAGTCACGCCAGTGGGCTGATTACGACCCGACCCGACCCAACCTCATCATCGATCGGATAGTGTCACAGGGATCAGTCGGTCGATTGATCACCCCTCTGCTGGTTCTTCGGCTCTTCGCTCCTTTCGGGGTTCCCCAGCTTTTATCGCTACGGTTGGTGTCAATGTCTCCTACCACCTCTTTTCATACGACGAGTCCTTGCCCATATCGGGCACACTGGGCCGGGCGCCACCGGAGCTTCCAAGCATAAAGTTATTTCCAATTCCACAATTAGCGCAGCGCGGGTTCAGGTGCTGAACAAAAGCCGGGACTTGATATTGCCGAAATGCCTTGACCCACATGCAATGACGCCGATGTTTGGCGCGTCGATATGGGAATTTTCCTCAAGGCCATCGTGGTTCTCAGCATGCTCATCGGCATGCACAGCCGCCCCTTCTCGGCCAACCCCTGCGATGTCATGGCCGCCGTCCACGAGCACGGTCACGATCTTCACCACGATCATGACCACCATCACCCGGGCCCATGCGATTCGCATGACAAGCAATGCCCGAGCGATCATCACCATCATCACGGTGCCGGATGCTTTTGCTCAGGCATGCCGATGATCGATCACAGGGATCATTCGATCCGAATTCTCGCGCCATGCTTCAGCCTGTCGCGCATGCAAAACGAACGGGAAAACATTCCGGACGGTCCTTTTTTGAGCGAGGACAAGCCACCGTTAATCTGAGCGGCCTCTCAGGCCCCACCGTGCCCGGATGGCGCGGTTTTTTCCACGCACCCGGATAACGGGCTGTAGCGCTTATCCAATTTTTTTCGTCCGTTATTTTGCCCGGACTCTTCACTGCTGATCAGATCTATGTTCCATCAAAAATTTTGCCACTGGCTGCTGCTTGCCTGCCTCGCCATTCCTGTTCACGCACAGCCCGCAATGGTCGTGACGCTTTCCACTGTTGGTGATCGTGTGCGCGCCCAAAACCCCGAGCTCGCCGCCGCACGCCTGCGCATCCAGGAAGCCGCCACGCGCGCCAAACAATCGGGACGCTTGCCAAACCCGAATTTCGAAACCGCCTTCGAACACAATCCGTCATTTCGCGAACGCAAACTCGAAGTGGGATTCTCCCAACGCTTTCCAGTCACTAACAGGCTGAGTCTCGAAAAAAACCTCTCGGCCATCGAACTGCGATCGGCCGAAGCGGAAGTGCGCGAAATCGAACGCCAACTCGCCACCGAAGCGCGCGAGGCAACCGTAAAAGTGCTCACCACCCGCCAACGCCGCGATCTCCTGCGCGCCCAGACCACCCTCATGCGGCAATTCGCCAGCACCCTCGCCGATAGCGCGCAAAAAGGTGAAGCCTCAACGCTCGATGCAGGTCAGGCAAACCTCAACGCCGCCTCCCTCGAAATCCAAACACGCCAACTCGATGCGGAGGAAAATTTGTGGCTCGGCACCCTCAAGCCGCTGCTCGGCATGCAGCCCGGAGAAGCGCTGCGCATCGAAGGAGCATTGAACGAACCAAAAATCACAAGCACGACAAACGACCTTTCACAACGGCCCGACCTCCAAAAAGCCGAACTCGCCCTGCAAGCCGCATCACAAGGCATCGCTCTCGAGCAAAGCCGCCGCTACGATGATATCGAGGGCGGACTCTTCGCCGCCAGCGATCGCACGGAGGACGCACCCGAAGGCTACGACACCGAAACGATGATCGGCCTGCGCCTGAAAATTC
>CAIVXP010000145.1 GCA_903909905.1 Akkermansiaceae bacterium | reverse complement strand
TTTGTCTGGATTTGAATTTTTGCCCGGCTTTTTGAGGATGACATAGAGGCCTCGCTTGGCTCGGGTAAGCGCGACGTATAGCATGCAGATAGCTTCGTATCGTTGCGAGGCGGCCCAGCGTTGTTCCGCATCGCGCATTTCGGGCATGATATTTCTGACCCATGCGGGGGGCGTCTCGCTGATCCATCTGTCACCACGCGCGACATCGAATTTTTGAGTCGCGGGTGTAACATCGTCTGGCACGTGAGGAAGTAACACCACGTCGAATCCGAGGCCTTTGGATTTGTGGATGGTCATGACCTGAACGGCAGCGACACCGGGGCTTTGGGCAATTTCGAGGCGGGTGATCCAATCGGCGGCTTGGCGGGCGGAGTAGCAGCCGGTGGCATCAAAATCCGCAAGTGCGGTGAGCAAGTCGTTGGCCCGCCGACGGCCAAACTCCGACCAGAGTAAAGCCACGGGAGCGATGATGGGCGCGATTGACCGGGAAAAACCTACAGCGGAAATTTCCCGAGTGAGTTTTTCCCAGATGGTTTTCCATTCGTTGCCGTGCATGTCGCGCAACACGGGTGCAATTGGCGACATTTCCAGAACGCCGCGCGCGAAATCGCTGGATGGATTGGCGAGCCATTGCAGGAGAAGGGTGATGACAATGCCGGGCTGATTGTCCGTAGCGGGCTTGCGTCTTCCTTCCTCAATCACATCGAAATGATGGCTTCGGAGGTATTCGGCGACCTTGGTTACGTGATCATTGCTGCGCAACAGGATGCCGCAGGTCATCTGGCGTTTGCCAATTTCGAGATCATTGAGAACTTCGACGAGGCGGGAAAGCTCGTGCTCTTCGTCCTCGACGATTTCGACGCGGGCATGACCGCGCATTTTGTCTGCCTTGAGGTGGTCTGCAGAAAAATGTTCGTCCCACTGCCAGGCTGGAGTTGGATTTCCAAATAGACTTTGGATGGTTTGGATATCACCGCATACCGTGTTGACAAGCTCAAGCACCTGGGGGCACGAGCGAAATGATTCATACATGGGAGCGGTGGTGATGCCGCCCTCGTAGTTGGCGCGAACCTCGTCGAAGAGATTCACATCTCCACCACGCCATCCATAGATCGCCTGCTTGCGGTCGCCGACCAGGAAAAAGCTTTTGGAATGCTCGTCGGAGACCGCTTCGTTGATTAGGGGCGAAAGACCGTTCCAATCAGCGCGACTGGTGTCTTGGAACTCGTCGAGCAGCCAGTGGTCGTAACGTGCGTCGATGCGGAAGTCGACCGCATCGCGCTTGAGTCTTGCTTGTTCGTCGCGTGACCAAGCGCCCATCAGATGTTTCACATCACTGAATCCGAGTAGGCCCTTTTTTCGAAGTTGTGAGTCGCACAGCGAATCGTAAGTTTGCACAACATCGCGAATTGCGCGGGTTCTGCGTAGTGCTGCGGTAAGCTCACATTGAGCAGCAAGCATCACCATTTTGTGGAGTGCGTTGCCTGTTGTCCCATCGAGGATCAAATTCTTGTGACATTTGACTTCGAGCGGTGGTGCTTGAGTGACGACTGCTTCGAGCAGGTTTTTGGTGAGGCTGTTCAAAGTGCTTTTGCCAAGGCTGCCGCTGCCAATGGTATGATTGCGCAATGTCTCGATGGATGCCTGCAGCGCTGTTTCCTGGCTTTTATGGGTGAAGATGAGTGTGTGAATGCCGTCGAGAGCCGCTTGGGCTAGCGCGTGTTTTTCTTTTTCCCAATCATCGACATCCGCTTGTTCGAGTGCGAGCGGGCCCCATTCTTGGTCGTTCGTATTTCGATATTCCTCGTGCCATGTGGCCACGAATTCACGGAGCGCGCTGAGTACCGACTGGCTTTCGCGCCCCATGGTTGCGCGACGGAATGCGTGGAGGAATTCACGATCCTGCTTACTGTCATCGAGTTTTCGATTGAGCACCGAAGCGATGATTTCGTCTGCGAGCGCGGTGGCGCGCGGGCCCTCAACGAGGTCGAATTTTCCACCGGTGATGCCGAATTCGTATTGGAAGCCCCTTACAATTTTAGCGAAAAATGAATCGATCGTGCTGAGATTGAAAGTTGGCAATGCCTGAACGACCCGGCCAAGGACCTGATTGAAGTCAATGGGCTTTAGGCCAATACGATTTTCGAGCTCCGCGGCCAGACGGTAATCTGAGGCGGCCTTGGCAAGCTTGGTCAGCACCGAATCGGCGAATTCCCCAGCCGCCTTGCGAGTGAAGGTCAGTGCGACAATTTTTTCCGGGCTATTGCCTTGAGCAACGAGACCGATAACGCGATTACCGAGCTGATAGGTCTTGCCGGATCCCGCGGAGGCGTGGATCAGCAGATTCCGTTCGAGGATATTGATGCGATCCTCTTCATGCATCAGCGTTTGGGTATGATGAGCTTTTGTCCGTCGCGGATCATGCTGCCAGAGATGCGGTTGGCGCTTTTGATGGCGGAAACGGTCGTGCCGTTGCGACTGGCGATGGTTGAGAGTGTGTCACCTTTTTTGACGGTGTAGCGTGACGAGCTGGCCTTTGGTTTGGGTTTCGTCTTGGCGACGGTTGGCTTAGGCTTGGAGGTTGCGGCACTTCTCTTCTCCGAGCGCTCGATATCCTGTGATTTTGAAACAGCGACTTTGGTGGGTTGTTCAGAGATTGGCTTGATTGTTCCGGAAGCGATTGGCAACGAATCCGCCGGGGGTTGTTCTTTTTTCGCGATTACTGGGGTATCGTAGGATTCGCTGGACGTAGCGCGCCCCGGGCGACGCCATTTCGATGGGTCGTCCGCCCATTCCTCTCGGTAGTTGCCGTTGCCGTCGAAGGGTCCGGTTCCCGTGGGGTGATCGCCTGATGCGACATTGCCGGTATTCGAGCAGGCGGAAAGGAATAGTGCGAGTGCGCTGGAAAGTACGGGCCAGAGTGAAAATTTCATGACCAAATCATGAGCAAGAGGGCGGAATTGGCAAAACAATCCGTGCGGTTGTATGTGAAAAAATTCAGTGGGCGCAGAGTTTGCCATGTGAGAACTTCGAGTTTGACTCGAGCGCAGACGAATGGCATAGGAAACACCAATTCTAAGGGGCATTAGCTCAGTTGGTAGAGCGTCTCGTTCGCAATGAGAAGGTCAGCGGTTCGAATCCGCTATGCTCCATTTTTTGAATTTTTTGCACGGTCCTCGTGCGGTTGGTGCCGGGAACAGGACTCGAACCTGCACACCTTGCGATACCAGATCCTAAGTCTGGCGCGTCTACCAATTCCGCCATCCCGGCTGCGGATTCACATCATAGCGACGGGCTAGCTAGGCGCAAGGCATCAATCGTTGGCTTGGTGCGGAGCCTGTTCATCCGGAAAAAGGCGTCGAGCAAGGCTAGCGGGATCCTTGGATGTGGACTGTGGATCCCAAGAAATTTCGAGCACCTGGAATTTTCCGCCGAGCTGAGCCGGATGGGTGAGAGTTTGAAACTGGCGCGCTTCATTGGCGGTGAGATTGCCCTCGCGGCTGGTGAGCCAGTCGCGCGCAATTTCGGTGAGCCATGCTCCTTGGTTGTGAAACTCGATGGCCTTTCCGCCGAGCTTCATCGCGGCGCGCGCGACGTCTGAAAAATCGACATGGGCGGTGATGTCTTTTTCGCCTGGGTCAGCGAGCGGATCATCATCCGCGCGGTGACGGCGAAATGTCCGGAGCGTGCCCGAATGGCGGAGCGGGTGGTGAAGGTCGGCGGATGCGAATCCGTAATCGATCCAGATCATCAAGCCATGCACGAGAGCGGCTGAGAGCGGTTTGAGGAAATTTTCGAAGTTGGTGCGAATTTCACTGCGGTGGGCATCGGCGAAATTTTCTCCCAACGAAGCCAGCGCGCAGTTCAATGCTGGATCGATGGCGTCCTGTGAAACCCATGTCAGCAATCCATCGGCGTTATGACTGACGAGCAACTCACGCCATGAATGATCGCGCCGCTCGACCAAATGAAAGGGCAGCGCGTCGAGCACCTCGTTGCCGAAAGCGATACCAGGAAGTCGATCGTCAGCGAGCTCGAGCGTATCCGCGACGAGACGGATAGATGATGCAAAGGCCGCAAGTTTTGTGGCTTGTGCAGAGCGTAGGGATTCGATCGGTTCGGCGATTGCGTACTCGAGGGTAGTAGCGGCCTGTGGAGAAATTTTCTGTATTGCGGTCAGGATGTCGCAGGCGAGCGTGCCATTGTGCGCGCCCGCCTCGATCACGCGCCATCGTTGCGGCTTTCCGATTTTATGCCAGTGGCGGATGAAGCGCCGGGCGAGCAATTCGCCGAAGAGCGGGCCTGTGCTCACGCTTGTAAAAAAATCACCCTTGCGGCCAATTTGACTCGTGTTGCGGGCGTAGTAGCCGAGTTTGGGATCATAGAGTGCGTGCGTCATAAACTCGGCGAAATCGAGGGGCCCCTTGTCATCAATCCGTTTGAGGATTTTCTGCATCAACGAAGGGGTTGCGGCGGCATTGCCGATGGGGTAAGTCTGTGGCTGCCCACTGCTCGGCGGGCTCGCTGGTGAAGATGGATCTGGCATGGCTAAACCAAAAATGAATCACAGGAAGGACTCCAGGCGGCGTTTTCACAAGCGCAAAGCGGTTGTGGTCGTGCTGATTTTCGGCGTGGTGGCAGCCGTGGTTGCGGTATTTTTTGCGAACACATACACCCGAGAGTATCGCTTGCGGGCAGCAGGCTATGACCTTGGACGGATCAACGATTTGGAAATTCCGAGTCTCATTGTCGATCGCAACGGGCGTGAGATCGGGCGTTTTTTCGTTCAGAACCGGAGCGTGGTGTCCATCGACCAGGTGCCCGAGATTTTCATCGGGGCTTTGATGGCGTGTGAAGACTCGCGCTTTAAAAGCCACAGTGGAGTTGATTGGATTGGTATTTTACGGGCATTGAAACTCAACGCGCAGGGAGCCTCGCAAGGGGCGAGCACCATCACGCAGCAGTTGGCCAAAAATGCGTTCAATCTCAAGGAAGAGGCGTTGTTGCGAAATGAATCGACGATCCAGCGCAAGTTGGTGGAAGCATTTCTCGCGATGCGGATCGAGGAGAGGTATAGCAAACGGCAGATTCTCGAGTTTTACCTCAACCGGATTTACTTTGGCAGTGGCTTTTACGGCATACGTTCCGCTTCGCTAGGGTATTACGGCAAGGAGCCGATGGATCTGAAGGCCGAGGAATGTGCTTCGCTGGTGACATTGATCAAGAACCCGAACCGGCGTTCGCCCTTGAACAATCCCGAGCTTAATCGTGAAGGCCGCGATTATGTGTTGATGCGAATGAGTGAGGAGGGTGCTATTTCGAGTGATGAATACGAGGAAGCCGTGCGCAGGCCTCTGGTGCTCAATCCCAAGCCGTTGCGACGGGGTACCTCGCATTTGTACGAGCGGGTGGCGGATGCGGTCGGTGAGGCGCTGGGTGAGGACGCGCTCTCATCGGGCGGCTTTACGGTGCACACCACGATTCTTGCGCAAGCGCAGCAGGCGGCCGAGTCGGCGTTGCGCGAGAGCCTGATGCGTGCGGAGGCGCGGCCCGGTTATGCGCATGAGAAATACGATCCACGACGCAAGGCCACAGAAAAGCCTGCAAACTGCCTACAAGGTGCGGTGCTGATGGTGGATCATACGACTGGTGAAGTGCTCGCCCATGTTGGTGGTCGCGATTACGCGCAGGTGCCGTATGACTTTATCGAACTCGGCAAGCGGCCGTTGGGTACGGCCTTTTTCCCGTTCATTTATGCGGCTCTTGGTGATAAATTGACGC
The DNA here is from genome assembly GCA_903909905.1 of Akkermansiaceae bacterium. GTDB lineage: Bacteria > Verrucomicrobiota > Verrucomicrobiia > Verrucomicrobiales > Akkermansiaceae > Luteolibacter. The sequence continues at coordinate 4,934 of CAIVXP010000145.1, read as the reverse complement.
CTGCGTCGATGGTTGAAGACGAGCCGATGGACAACCGTTCGGTGATGGTGGGTGGTCGCGAGGGTATTCTTGGTGAGTGGGGCATGGAGATTGCCTCGCCGGTCTACGAGCGAAGGATCACCGTGCGTAGGGCATTTGAGCAATCGAAGATCGCGGCGACTGTGAGGTTGTCGGATCGGATTGGCGTGAAGCGTGTTTTGGATGTGGCGTGTGACTTTGGTTTTCCGTTGGCCAAGGCGGAGGTGTTGCCACGTGTTGCGGTCGGATTTGAGGAAGTTTCGCTCAAGCAATCGGTACGCGCGATGTCGGTATTTCCTTCGGGCGGTAAACTTCCGAATGAGACTTACGTGTACATCGACCGCGTCGAGAATTCGAAAGGGCAGATTGTTTATCGGCGTCAGCGCCCCCGTGCCGCAGTGCAGAAGAACATCATCGATCCTGCCACCGCGTGGCAGGTGCACAGCATGATGGCGGGTTCGCTCTATCGCGGCTCTTCCAAGGGTGTTTTGGATGGTTTGGCAGAGAAGCCCTTTCAAGGCGCGGGCAAGGGAGGGACGACGCATGATTTCGGCGACTGCTGGTTTCTTGGTTACAATGCGCGGGTGACTTGCGGGGTTTGGACCGGTTTTCTCACTCCGGGAAATGGAGCAATTTATCAAGGCGCGTTCAGTCGTGAGCTGGCGCTGCCGGTTTGGCGTGCGGCGATGAATGCTGCGGCTCCGTCGTTTGGTGGAGGCAAGATTGAGGTGCCAGCCAATGTGCTGGATGTGCCGGTGTGTTCGGTATCCGGCGAGCGCGCGACGCAGTTTTGTCATGATTACGCGGAAGATCCGGGAACTGGGGTCGTCAAATCGCAATCGACCGCCGTGAGCGAATATTTCCGGGCTGGAACAGAAAGAATGGCCTTCTGTTCGCTGCATTCAGGTGCGGGTGCGGACATGGTCGCGCCTGAGACGGCGATCATCAATCTGCCCGCATTGGACGCTGTGCCGATACGCTCCAAAGCGGCCGTGTTGCTGGGTGAAGATCCCTATCACATGGAAGTGCCGGGCGTGGTGGTTTCCGGGCAAAGCCAAGGTCTTCTCCGTCGCCGAACCAACGTGCTCGACAGCCTTGACCTTGGCGAGATCGAGGAGGTCATTCCTCTGAAGCAACCGCAACGGCTTGTGATCGAGGATGAATGAGGCGCCGCAGTAAGCGCTTATTCGCCGCCGGAAAGGCGCAGATTCAATGCAATCGAACGACGCAGAGCGCGCATCACATCAGTCATTGAGCGATATGACGAACTGACCTTCGCACACTCCGAATCACTTTGAGCGTAGCGACTGACATAGCGACCAATTTCCGCTTGGAGCAAGCACATTTGCGTTTCGATGGCACCTGCATCTGAGCGTAGCGTCGAAAGCTGCTTGTTGGACTCACCGATAATTTGAAATGAGTCGGATGCCTTAAGTAGGCGTTCCTGTCTGATGTTCTTGAGTTGCTGGTCGAGCGCATCGAGTTCGGTGTCGCCCTGTTCGATTTCATGACCTATCTTTATGCGCTGGTTTTTGAGGTCAGAGAAATGGTTTTTGAGCTCATCCAAGCGCAATTTCACAGCTTGGATTTCATTCTGGTGCTCATCCGGGCCGGAGGACTCCTGATTGAGAACCTCAAGTTTCGTCTTGAGGCCGACATAGACCCGCCGGACATCTCGTCCTTGGGCTACGATCTGGTCGCGTTTTGCGGCAAGTGTCTCGAGTTGCTTGAGTTTCTCAGCTCGTTGATCGAGCAACTCTTGATTTGATTCCGGTGTGATCTGCAGGGTCTGTGCACGCTCTTGGTGGGCGGCATCCAGTTCGCTTTCGGCAGCTTGGATTTTTTCGAGAAGCTGGTCGTGATCCTTCTTGAGCTTGCGAAGGTTCCAGTACTCGACTGAAAGATTTTCGATATCCTTGCAGTTTTCCCAAATCGAAATCCCAAGATATGCCTCCGCTTCACGAAGCAAGTGCATTTCTCTTGCTGCGTCGCCCATGCGTTGGGATTTCCGAACATAGCCGAAGGCTTGCGCAGCTCGTGCTAGCAGGTAGCGGGTAGGCGTCATTTGACCGAATTATTTGGAAATTTTCTTTTGGATTGCCTCGATGACGGTGAAGTCCTCAAGAGTAGTAATGTTGCCAGAAACTTTACCCGTAGTCACGAGCTCTTTGAGCAGGCGGCGCATGATTTTGCCCGAGCGGGTTTTGGGAAGACCTGGAGCGAAGTGAAGGTCGTCGGGTTTGGCGATGGCGCCGATGACCTTGCCGACATGGTTGCGGAGTTCTTCGCGGAGTTCAGGGGACTCGGTGTACTTGCCCTTGAGTGTGACGAATGCGGCGACGGCTTGGCCCTTCATGTCATCTGGGCGACCAATGACGGCGGCTTCGGCGACTGCCGGGTGGGCGACGAGGGCGCTTTCGATTTCGGCGGTGCCGAGGCGGTGACCGGAAACATTGAGCACATCGTCGAGGCGGCCGATGATCCAGAAATTTCCTTGTTTGTCGCGGCGTGCGCCGTCGCCTGCGGTGTAGAGGCCATCGTAATCGGACCAGTAGGTTTTTTTGTAGCGGTCCTTGTCGCCATAGATCGTACGGATCATCGACGGCCATGGCTTGCGGATCACGAGGCGGCCGTCTTGGTTGGCTTTGCATTCCTTGCCGGAGTCGTCGAGGATGGCAGCATCGATGCCGAAGAAGGGCAGGGTCGCGGTTCCCGGTTTGCAAGGGGTGGCACCTGGCAGCGGCGTGATCATGATCGCGCCGGTTTCGGTTTGCCACCAGGTATCGACGATCGGGCATTTGCCGCCACCGATTTTCTGGTGGTACCAATTCCATGCCTCGGGGTTGATCGGTTCGCCGACCGAGCCTAGGAGTCGCAGCGATGAGAGGTCGTGAGCGGCGGGGAATTGGTCGCCGGCCTTGATGAATGCGCGAATGGCAGTGGGCGCGGTGTAAAAAATTGTAACGCCGTATTCCTCGATGATTTTCCAGAAGCGGCCGAAGTCGGGGAAATTGGGGGCGCCCTCGTACATCACTTGGGTGGCACCATTGGCGAGCGGGCCGTAGACGATGTAGGAATGACCGGTGATCCAGCCGACATCGGCGGTGCACCAGTAGACATCCTCATCGCGCATGTCGAAGACGTACTTTGTGGTCGAGTAGGTGCCGGTGAGGTAGCCGCCGGAGCTGTGAAGGATGCCTTTGGGTTTGCCGGTGGAGCCGGAGGTGTAGAGCACGAAGAGCGGATGCTCCGAGTCGAAGGCCTTGGCGGCGTGCTTGGCAGAAACTTTCCCAGTATCCGCGTGCCACCAGGTGTCGCGCTTCGCTTGCATGGTGACCGGGTTGTTGCAGCGGTTGACCACGATGACGCTTTTGACGCCCTTGTATTTCTTGAGAGCTTCGTCGACGGCTGGTTTGAGAGCGACGACCTTGCCGCGGCGCCATCCGCCATCGGCGGTGATGACCATGCTGGCGCCGGAGTCTTCGAGTCGATCGACGATCGCCTCGGAGGCGAAGCCGCCGAAGACGACCGTGTGCACCGCGCCAATGCGGGCGCAGGCAAGCATCGAGACCACTGCCTCGGGGATCATTGGCAAATAAATGAGCACGCGATCGCCGGCTTTTACGCCGTGTTGTTCGAGCACATTGGCGAAGCGGCAGACATCGCGATGGAGTTGCGCGTAGGTGATGACGCGTTTATCGCCGGGTTCGCCTTCCCAGATGATGGCGGCCTTGTTGGCGCGTGCGCCTTTCGCATGACGGTCGACGCAATTTTCGCAGACATTCAGTTTGCCGCCGGTGAACCATTTCGCAAAGGGCGCCTTCCAATCGAGTACCTTGTCCCATTTTTTGCGCCAGTCGAGTTCCTTGGCTTCGCGCGCCCAAAACTTGTCCGGCTTTTCGATCGATTCCTTGTAGAGTTTTTTGTAAGCCGACATCGAGGGGATGCGAGCTTTGGATGAAAATTCCTTGCTGGGGAAATGGATCGGCTCCGCTGCTTTGGGCTTGTTGGATTTTTTCGAACTCATGGCGTTGGAAATATTTGGCAGGTCAGTTTCCTTGTGCCGCAAAGGCTAGGGTGTGGTTGCGCCCTCGGCAAGCTGTCACAAGCGCCTAGCGCCGCCTTTTTTTGTCGCATCGGATCGGCCGGATGGCGGTTTTACAGGACCAGACTCGCCCAAAAGCATTTTGATTTCCGTCGAATTCAGGATCGCCCAGCGGCCGGGCTCGAGATCGCCGAGCCAAAGGCTGCCGATGCGCACGCGCAGCAGTTTGCTGACCTGATAGCCGAGCGTATCGAACATCACGCGGATCTGCCGCTTGGCGCCGTGGTCGAGGACCATGCTGAGGCGGCGGGGTGAGAGGCGCTCGATGGACTTGGCCTTGAGCTTGCCTTCGGGGGTGTAGACGCCTTCGAGAAACTGGTCGAGGTGGGCGTTTTCGAAGGCTTGGTTCGAAGTGACGAGATATTCTTTTTCCACCGACTTCGACGGATGCATCAGCTGTTGCGAAAGGTCGCCGTCGTTGGTGAGGATGAGCAGGCCCTCCGAGTCGCGGTCGAGCCGGCCGACATGGTGGAGGGAATGCATGGTTTGAGGCAGCAGCGTGTAGATTGTGTCGCGGCCGAGTTCATCCTCGCGCGTGCAGACATAGCCGCGGGGTTTATTGAACGCGACGGTGATCGTTTCCTTAGGCGTGACGCGTTTGCCATCGACGCGCACATGGTCGCCAGGGCCGATGCGAGTGCCCATGTTGAGGCAGGGGTTGCCATTGACCTCGACGCGGCCGGCTTGGATCAGCTCATCGCATTTGCGACGCGAGCCGATGGCGCAGGAGGCAAGGAATTTGTTGAGGCGTGTTCCTTCGTTCATGGCGCCGTGGGTTCAAGCGAAAAAGCGCGAGACCCGTGGGGTTCCG
>CAIVXP010000144.1 GCA_903909905.1 Akkermansiaceae bacterium | reverse complement strand
TTGATCACCACCGGTGCGGGCGATCACTTCAATGCCGGCTTTGTGCAGGGTCAGTTGCTTGGACTTGATCCCGAAGGTTGCCTTGCCTTGGGCGTGTGCACCAGCGGTCACTATGTGCGTACGGCGGAAAGCCCGAGCCTCGATGATCTTGAAAAGTTCCTCGCGTCTTGGGACTGAAAAACTTTTCAGCGCAGCTGATCGAGAAATGTCGCCGCGTTTTTGCGATGTTCCGCTTGTTTGGCGGCGGGCATTTTTTCCCATGATTTCGCCATCATCGAGAGGCGCGGGTTTTTGCCAAAGAATTCCGGGTGATCGGCGATGAATGACCAGAAGAGTCCGTCCCATGTTGCGCACCATGGGCCTTTGGAGTGGTCCGACATTTTCAGCACATAGTTTGATCCCGAGAGGTAGGGCTTGGTGGTGAAGCTGCCGCCATCGGCAAACTGCGACATGCCATAGACATTTGGGACCATCACCCAGTCGTAGGCGTCGATGAAGAGTTCCATGAACCAGCGATAAACATCATCGGGCCTGATGCGGCAGAGCAGCATGAAATTGCCGAGGATCATGAGGCGCTCGATGTGGTGGCAGTAGCCTTCGCGCAGGACTTGGCGGATCGCATGGTCGACGGGTGCGATGCCGGTGGTCGCGGTGTAGAATGCGGTGGGCATCGGGCGATCGAAATTCCAGAAATTTCCGCGGCGAATCGTGCGGCCGTGGTGGCGGTAGATGCCGCGCATGAATTCGCGCCAGCCGATGACTTGGCGGATGAATCCTTCGAGCGAGTTGAGCGGAACTTCGTTTGAGCGATTGGCGATGGCGAGCACGCGTGTGACGACGTCGGCGGGGTCGAGCAGGCCGATGTTGAGCATTGGCGTGATCGCGGCGTGATGAATGAATGCGTGGCGGGTTGAAATCGCATCTTCGTAGGCGCCGAAGTCGGCGAAGCGTTCGGCGAGAAATTGATCGAGCCATGCGAGCGAGTCGGCGCGTGTGACTGGCCAGCGGAAATTTTCCGTGCTGCCGGGGTTGTGCGGGAAATATTTTTCCACATGAGCAATCGCTTCGGTGACCCATCGGTTGTGCGCCGCGTGCGGTTCGGGCGGTACTTGATGTTTGCTTGGAAGTTTTGAGCGGTTCTCGGCATCGAAGGACCACTTGCCGCCGATTGGTGTGTCATCGTCCTCGAGCAGGATGCGCATTCGTTTGCGCTGGGCCTGATAGAAGCTGGCCATGAAGGGCTTGCGCTTGCCGGCGATGTGGGTGGCGAGAAAATCCGTGGGGCTGAGGAAGTTCGGCGAATCGTGCACGCGCAGCTCGGCATCACGATCGCGGGCGAAGCGGCGCAGGCGCATCATCATCACATCGTCTTCCGGGTCGGCGATGTGAATGACGCGGATCCCTTGCGGCAGTGATTGATCGAGCAGTTCCACGCTGTCGACCTCGGAGCCGCCGAGATTTTCGATATGAGACACCTGATGTCCCATGCCCTTGAGCTCGGCCGCGTAGGCCTGCATTGAGGCGCGGTGGAGGACGAGTTTTTGTTTGTGGACCGCGAGTGGCCAGCGCGTGTCGTTGCCGAAGATGAGCGGGTCTTCGATGAGGTAGCAGAGGCGCCCTTTTGACAGCGCCGGATGTTTTGCAAACAGCTGCTGCGGATGGATCAGGGCAATTTCCATGGTTTTTTAAAATCAGAAAACTCGCACCGAGGAGAGTCCGCCGTCGGGGCGGAGGATTTGGCCGGTGATGAAGGCCGAATCTTCGGAGAGCAGGAAAGCGGTGAGCTTCGCGACATCCTCGGCGCGGCCGACTTGTTGCAGCGGATGGCGTTTGGCGGCGGCTTCGCGTTTTGGTTCGGAGTTGAGCAAGGTGTTGGCGAGTGGTGTGTCGGTGAGCGAGGGCGCGATCGCATTCACGCGGATCTTTGGAGCCAACTCTGCGGCGAGCGAGCGGGTGAGGCCTTCGACTGCGCCTTTTGCGGCGGCGATCGATGCGTGGAAGGCCATGCCTTGGGCGACTGCGATGGTGGAAAAAAGCACGATCGATGCCGATGGTGAGGCCTTGAGCGAGGGCAGCGCGGCTTGAATCGCGGCGGCGGCACCGAGACAGTTGGTTTGGAAATCGTTGATGAAGTCCTCGGCCGTGACGCGGTGGAAGGGCTTGAGAGTGATGCTGCCGGGGAAGTAGACCAGCCCGTCGAGGACTGGTGGAAGGTCATTGAGAGCGGGCGAGGCCGCATCGAACGGCTGCACGGGAATGCCCATTTCCGCGAGCGGTCCGGCATGGCGTGCGGCGGCAACGATCAAGTGTCCGGAGGCATGCAGGAGCTGCGCGGTGGCAAGGCCGATGCCTGAGTTGCCACCGATCAGGAGAATATTTTTTTGCATGACTGAAATTGGATCATCCGCAGGAGGAGTGCAAGAAGCGAGAGAAGACAGAAGACCGTGAGACAGAAGAAGCTAGATAAGAGGAAGAGGGTTTTGAACTTCGGTTTGTATGAGGAGCACACGCGCCCTCGCGTGTTTCATGGCGTGCCCTCGCGCCATGAGGGGTGCGGATAACGATTGGGCGTTTGGGTTTTTCTGATGCATGTTTTTCAGCGAGGGCGCTGAAAACCACACGCGGGGGCGCGTGTGCTCCCCTAGGGATCTCAAGCGTGGTGGAGCAGGATCGAGTTGGCGGCGAAGTGGTCGGAGAGGATGTCCGAGACAATCACGATGGGTGTGCCGGTGCGCACGAGGTTTTCTTTGAGGAGGAATTCGGTGACGCGCTGGATGGTTTCCTCGATGTTGGAGGAAAAGGCGAGTTTGATCGGGCGCACGCCGCGGGTGAGGGCCATTTTGCGGCAGACGGATTCCTTGGGGGTGACTGCGAAGAAGCCGGCGGTGCGTGGGCGAATCATTGCGACTTGATTGGCGAGCACGCCGCGGCGGGTGAGGACCACGAGGCGGGCATCGGGCAAGGAGTCGGCGAGCGTGACGGCGGCGCGGGCGGTTTTTTGGCGTTCGTCGCGCAGCAGCACGCCTTGGCCGAAGCCGTGACCGCCGGAGCGTTCGATGCGGGTGGAAATGCGCACGAGTGCCTCGACGCAGCGTAGTGGGTAGCGGCCAACGGATGTTTCGCCGGAGAGCATGAGCGCATCGGCCTCCTCGTAAGCGGCGTTCATCACATCGGTGACTTCGGCGCGGGTGGGGGTGGGTTGCTGGATCATCGATTCCAGCAGGTGGGTGGCAACGATCACGCGGGTGCCGAGGTCATGGCAGCGCTTGATGATGCGGCGTTGGAGGATTGGGAGTTCTTCGAATTCCACTTCGGTGCCGAGGTCGCCGCGGGCGATCATGATCACATCCGCTTCACGAATGATTGCATCGATGTTGCGCACGGCTTCCTGGTCCTCGACTTTGGCGATGATTTGCGCGTCGCCTTCGAGCGACTTCATCGTTTCGCGGAGTTCGCGGACATGGGCTGCATCGCGGACGAATGAACCGGCGATGTAATCCGCCTCGCATTCCACGGCGAGTGCGAGGTCGCGGTGGTCTTTCTCCGTGAGGGCCGGAAGATTGAGCCGCACGCCAGGAAGATTGATGTGGCGGCGCGAGCCCATGGTGCCGGGCGTCTTGACGCTGCAGAGAATGCGGTCGGCTTGAACTTCGTCGATGCGCATGAGCAGAGCGCCGTTGTCGACCACAAGCGTGTTGCCGACCGACACATCATTCATCAGCCCCTCATAGTTTACCGTGGTGGATTTCTCCGTTGTGGCGTTGGCGCCTTCTTTGCGGAACTCCACCGCATCGCCTTCGGCGAGGTCGAGAGGCACGGGCAGGTCGCCGGTGCGGATCGACGGACCGGTGAGGTCGAAGAGCACGGCGATGTTGGCGTTGCGTTGTTGCGACTCACTGCGAACGCGGCGAACCATTTCGGCGGCCCATTCGTGTTTCGCATGGCTCATGTTGAGGCGAAAGACATTGCAGCCGGCGTCGATGAGGCCGCCAATCATCTCTTTCGATTCTGTGGCGGGACCGAGGGTACAGATTAATTTGGTTTTGCGGGACATCAGTTTTTGGGATCTGTCTTACGAGTGTCGGGCGGGCAGGCAAATGATGTGGAATCAACCTTGGTCGAGGTTTTTTTCCGTTTTCGCATCGATGATGAAGAAGCGTTCGCGGTTGAGGCTTGGGTCTGAGCGGAAGATCAGGCGGCCCGAGTGCGAGCGTTCGAGTTCGACGAGGAGTTTTGAGTCTTCGCTCTTGAATCGATTGAGCACATCGGAGTTCACGACGATGATGATGTCTCCAACCGTTTCGCGGTGTTTTTGGATGGCCGTGTTGAGGCGGCGCTGGATTTCCACCGACATGGTCATGGGGGTTTTCACGCGGGCGCGGCCTTGGCAGTAAGGGCAGGGTTCGTACATCGAATCGCGGAGGGATTCGGTAAGCCGCTGGCGCGTCATTTCCATGAGGCCGATGGGCGAGATCTGGAGGACTTGGGTCTTGGCCTTGTCTTTTTTGAGGCGGTCCTTGATCGCTTTGTAGACCGCTTGTTGGTCTCTGCGGTGGCGCATGTCGATAAAGTCGATCACGACGAGGCCGCCGATGTTGCGGAGGCGGAGTTGGCGTGCGACTTCGCGCGCGGCCTCGATGTTGGTTTCGAGAATCATCTTGTCGACATCCTTAGCGCCGCGGTTGCGGCCGGTGTTCACATCGACGGAGATGAGCGCTTCGGTTTCATCGATCACCACATAGCCACCGCAGGGCAGCCAGACTTGGCGTGAGAATGCTTCGTCGATTTGTTTTTGGATGTTGATGCGTTCGAAGATCGGCTGTGTCGATGTGGGCAGGTGGTGGATGCGGCGTTTCGCACGGCGGGAAATTTTGCTTGCGATTTCGCGGATGGCTTCGGTCGTGTGTGCGTCGTCGCAGATCACCTGGTTCACCTCATCGGTGAGGAAGTCGCGAGCGGTGCGCTCGATGAGGCCAGGTTCCTGGAAGATGCAGGCGGGTGCGGGGTTGGCTTCGCGGCGGGCTTCGATTTCATCCCATTGTTCGAGAAGCATGGCGAGGTCGCGCACGAAGTGGCGGGCGCGGGTGCCTTGGGCGACGGTGCGCATGATGACGCCCATGCCTTCGGGAACCGAGAGTTTCTGCACGATTTTGCGCAGGCGTGCGCGTTCCTTCGGGTCTTCGATTTTGCGCGAAATGCCGAACTGTTCTGTGAAGGGCATGAGGACGAGGTAGCGTCCGGCGAGCGAGATGTTGGTGGTGACGCGCGGGCCTTTGGTGCCGATGGGTCCCTTGGAAACCTGGATGACGATTTCCGAGCCGACCGGGTAGATGTCGGGTATGTCCTTGGAGGTGATTTTCTTGGCGCTCTTCTTTTTGCCTTCGCGCTGGATTTCCTCAAGTCCGGCATCGAGTGCGGCGGGAATCGCATCCCAGAAGTGGAGGAAGGCGTTCTTATCGAGGCCGATATCGACGAACATCGCCTTGAGGCCGGGCTCGATGTTTTTGACGCGGCCTTTGAAGATGCCGCCGACGATGTTTTGGTCGCCTTCGCGTTCGACCGAATATTCCTCGAGGACGCCGTCTTCGAGCAGCGCAACGCGGCGTTCGAGTTTTTCGACGTTGATGATGAGGCTGTTGCCGTGCATGGGATCGGGTTTGCCGATGCCGAATAGTCTTTTGATGTGTTGGATCATAATGATGATGGTTGAATGTTTGCCGCGGGTTGCGGATTAGGGTTCGGTAACCGGTACGGCTCTTGGGATGACAGTTCCCTCGTAGTCGACTTCCGGTGTGAGAGTGGGTGTGGGTGGGTTGGTGTTGTTGGGTGACTGGTTGGTGGCGGCGCCTGCCTCGTCTCCGGTTTCGCCATCGTCAAAATCAGAGTCCTCGATGTTTTTGAGATTTTGAATTTTGGCGAGGGCGTTTCGCGGCAGGTCGATGTGTTCGATGCGGTCGGTGTTGCCGGTGAATTCCGTTTGGGGTTTGAGTGGAAGTTGCTGGCCTTTTTCGTCAGCGAATAGGCCTTTGTAGATCAGGTTGACGAGTGGTCCGCACACGCCGCCGCCGGATCCGGCGTTTTGAACCAGCACACAGACCACGTAACGGGGTTGGTCGAAGGGTGCGAAGCTAGTGACCCACGAGTTGTTGGATTTTTTGCCGTTTTCGACGGTTTGTGCGGTGCCGGTTTTGGCGGCGATTTCCTGTTCGCTGATGCGCACCTTGCCGGCGGTGCCGCCGGGGCCGTTGACGGCGAGCCACATGCCTTTGCGAATGAGTTGGAGGTCTTCGGGTTTAATGCCTTCCTTGATGAGATTGCGGACGGGTTTGGGTTCGTCGGCGATAAGGGATTTGCCCTCCTCTGAGACGGCGGACTTCACGATGCGGGGTTGGAGCCAAGTGCCGCCGTTGGCGATGCTAGCGGTCATGGCGCCGATTTGGAGAGGGGTGGCCATTGAGTCGCCTTGGCCGATTGAGAGCATCGCGGTGAGTGCGGCGCTCATGGTGGCGCCGGGGTGGGAGTTGAGCCATGCGTCGCTGCCGGGGAGAATGCCGGGTTTTTCGCTGGGCAGCTCCACGCCGGTGGGTTTGCCGAAGCCGACCATGGCGCAGCCGCGGGCCATGTCGCGCCAACCGATCGAGTTGGCGAGTTTGTTGAAGTACGGGTTGCAGGATTTTTGGATGGCGCCTGGCAGGGAGAGTTGACCGTGGCTTCCTTTGCTTTTGTTCCAGATCCAGCAGCCGATCTGGTGTTTGCCGTAGGAGACATAGCCATCGCATGAAAATGAGCGGGAGGCTTGACCTTGGAGGGCTCCGGCGATGGCGGTGGCGAGCTTCATGGTGGATCCCGGGGCGTATTCCGAGATGGCGCGGTTGGTGAGCGGGGAGAGGAGTTGGCTGTCGTTGTAGCCTTTCCAGCGCTCTTGAGAGATGCTGGGGATGAAGGCGTTGGGATCGTAATCCGGGACTGAGGCCATGGCCAGAACTTCTCCGGTGTTAGGATCCATGATCACGCCGGCAGCGCGTCCGGCGTGGCGCAGGGCGTTTTCGAGCAGCAATTGTTTGCGGGCATCGATGGTGAGTCGGACGGTGGCGCCGGTGCCGGGTTTGGTATAGTCCGACATCCGGATGGTGCGCCCCTTTTCGTTTTTTACGATGGTTTTGACGCCTTCGGGCCCGCGGAGGATCGGGTCCATTGAGGCTTCGATGCCGGCGATGCCTTTTTCGCTACCGATGTAATGGGTGTACCTGCGTCCGTCGCTTTTCTCGATGTCGCCTTTTTCCCACTGCTTGAGGTAGCCGAGCACATGGCTGGCGAGGGTGCCGAGCGGGTATTCGCGTTTTGGGCGGAGTGCGAGGTAGACGCCGGGGAGTTCGATGTTGCGTTCGGCGAGTTTGGAAAACTCTTCGAAGCTGAGGTCGGTGCGGTAGCGGAACGGGACGAGGCCGCCGTGGGTGATGAAATGCGTGCGGAGAGCGGAGGCGTTGTAGTTGCGCGCGAGGTTGAGTTTGCGGAGCTGGGCGATGGTGGTCTCGTTGACGATAGCGACGATGTCCTTGTCCCTGGTTCTGGTTTTTTCCGCGGAGGATTTGTTTTTTGTGCGCTGCTCGGCGAGGTAGGCTTGTTGGATTTCGGCGAGGTTGAATGAGATTTCGTATTGGCGTTGGTTGCGGGCGAGCGGGATGCCGCGTCGATCGGCGATGACTCCGCGGATGCCTGGCTCGCGGACGGTGACGCTTTGGTTGCCGGGAACGCGGTTGAGAAACTCGTAGCGGCGCTCGATTTGAAATTCATGAAGCCGGTTCACGAGTAGCCCGAACCCACCCAGCACGAGTGCCGTAAGGAGGTAGATTCGGAATTTGGAAACGGTTTCCATCGGTGGGTCGGATCAGCGTTGATGTCTGCGCCGGAGTATGACATCGGGCTGTGGGTGTTGGTCGCATGCATCGGCCGTGAGCGAGAGCAACTTGAGCAGTGGTGGTGCCAGCGGCATGGTGAAGAGCGATGTGAAGAGGATTTGGAGAAAGGTGGGTCGGTCGATTTGAAGTTCGCCGCGAATGAAGCTGATGAGCCCGCACTCGAGCGTGAAGTAGAGCATGAGGACGAGGCCGATGAGCGCGGTGGTGAGCGGCCATTTGCCTTGGCGGAAGAGCGGTTGGATGACCTGCATCAGATAGCCTGCGGCGGCGAAGAGTAGAATCGAGTAACCGAAGCGGAGGGATTCGGTGGGTTGGGTGTAAACGCTTGGGTCGCCCGGGTGTGGGGCGAGGGTGCATTGCGCGTCCCAGAGGAAGCCGCCGATGAAGGCGAGCAGGAGCATGAGCGGTTGGCCGGAGGCGACCGCGCAGCAAAGGAAGGCGAGGTGCACGATGAGGATCCTCGAGTGGTAAAGCCCGGTGAATACAGGCATGAACTGCTGTGCGGTGAATGCCGCGAGCAGAAGCAGGATGGTGGCGATTGAGAAGCGAATCACGGTTCAGGAATCGGCGGGCAGTACGACAAATACCGCGCCAAGATCCGCGAAGTTCACCGAGGGTCGGACGAGAGCTTCGGAATCCAGCGCGCCTTTTTCGACGGAGTCGATGGTTCCAAGAAGGATGTCGGCCGCAAAGACTCCTCCGCGGCCGGATGTGAAAACGCGTTGTCCTTGGTGGGCGGCGGCGTTGGATGAGAGGAAACGGAGGCGAAGCAAGGCCTCGCCATCGGGTGTGCCGCGATGGCCGCAGAGGATGCCGACTTCGGGTGAGCCTTCGACTCGTGCGGCGACTTGGCATTTTTCATCGGTGAGCAGTAAGACGGACGAATGTTTGCTGTGATTGTCGCTGCGCTCGACGATGCCGACGAGTCCGTCTTTGGCCAGAACCATGAGTTGGGGTTTTACGCCTTCCTTGGATCCGGCATCGATCTCGACCGTTTGCCACCAAGTGGTTGGGTTGCGGCGAGTGACATTTGCGGCGATGACTTTGAAGCCGGTGGATTGTTTGAAATCGAGTGCTTTGCGAAGCTCGCTGTTTTCCGCCTCGAGTGAATGGAGGCGCGACTCGATGAGCTTGAGGCGGGCGAGTTCGCTGCGGGTTTGGCGAAGTTCCAGCTCGAGGGTTTTGGCGCTTTTGGTATCGCAGAGAAATTCGCGGGCGTGATTTTCAAGTGACGAGCCGGTGCGCAGGAAGGGCGAGATGGCCGAGTAATAAGAGGCCTGGATGCTGCGGACCACGCGATCGTTGCGGGTCAGCGCCCAGAGGGCGCCGCCGAGGAAGAGTAGCAATGCGATGAGATTGAGCGGCTTCATGGCCGGGTGGGATCCGAGGTGCCGCTCAGCGCTCGGAGTTGGTGACCCTCTTGAGGAGGGCAAGTTCCTGAAGGGCTTTGCCGGTGCCCTCGGCGACGGCGCTGAGGGGGTCCTCGGCGATGTGGACGGGGAGGCCTGTTTCCTCGCGCAGGAGTCGGTCGAGACCCTTGAGTAGGGCACCGCCGCCGGCGAGCACGATGCCGCGATCGACGAGGTCGGCGGCGAGTTCCGGCGGGCAGCGTTCGAGAGTGGTGCGGACCGCATCAACGATGGCGCTGAGCGGATCGGCCATGGCTTCGCGGATTTCCTGTGAGGTGATGGTAATGGTTTTGGGTAGACCTGCGACGAGGTCGCGGCCTTTCACATCCATGGTGAGTTCTTTGGGAAGCGGTGCGGCCGAGCCAAGACGGATTTTGATTTCCTCGGAGGTGCGTTCGCCGATCATCAGGTTGTAGGCGCGCTTCATGTATTGGATGATCGCTTCGTCGAGCTCATCGCCGGCGGTGCGGACGCTGCGGGCGTAGACGATGCCGGAGAGAGAGATGAGTGCGACTTCGGTCGTGCCGCCGCCGATGTCGACGATCATGTTGCCGGAGGCTTCTTGGACGGGGAGTCCGACGCCGATGGCGGCGGCCATTGGTTCCTCGATGAGGTAGACTTCGCGGGCGCCGGCGTGCTCGGCGGATTCGCGCACGGCGCGGCGTTCGACTTCGGTGATGCCGGAGGGGATGGCGATGAGCACGCGTGGGTTCGAGCGGCGGCCTTTGTTTACCTTGCGGATGAAGTGGCGAAGCATTGCTTCGGTGACTTCGAAGTCGGCGATGACGCCATCCTTGAGTGGTCGGATCGCGACGATGTTGCCGGGCGTGCGGCCGAGCATGCGTTTGGCATCGTCGCCGACGGCTAGGACTTCGTTGGTGCCCGCTTTCACGGCGACGACTGAAGGCTCGCGCAGGACGATGCCGTGATCCTTCACATTGATAAGCGTGTTGGCGGTGCCGAGGTCGATGCCGATGTCACTGGAGAACAGGCTGGAAAAAATTTTTTTGAACATGGATGTCGGATGAAAGGGGGGTGGGACGCCCGCGGGGTGAGGGCTGAAAATCGGGCGGGTGGTGGAGGCTGTATGTGAAGCGTGCCAAGGTCGACTTTTCGCTGGGAGCGGTCAAGCCGGAATCCGGGCCGGGCCGCTAAAAACACGGCATTTTGCAGGGTTTTGCTGCATCAGCCTTTGATTTCGAGGAGCATTTGCGGGTTGTTGGGGAACTTCTTGAGGAAGAAGAGCAGGCGCTCCATCGCCTCGACCGGGCGGTGGCCGGAGAGGCCACGACGGATGAGGTGGATTTTGTGGAGCATGTGTTCTGGGATGAGGAGTTCTTCGCGGCGGGTGCCGGATTTGAAGATGTCGACGGCTGGGTAGATGTAGTTTTCGGCGATTTTGCGATCGAGCACGAGCTCCATGTTGCCGGTGCCTTTGAACTCCATGAAGATCGCCTCGTCGGCACGGGAGTTGGTTTGGATGAGGGCGGTGGCGAGGATCGTGAGCGAGCCTCCGCCGCGGGTATTGCGTGCCGCGGCGAAGAGTCGGCGCGGGACTTCGAGTGCGCCGATTGTGATGCCGCCGGAGCCGGTGCCGCGGCCGCGATTGTTCATCGTGTTGTTGTAGGCGCGGGCGAGGCGGGTGATCGAGTCCATCAGCAGGAACACATCCTTGCCGGCCTCGACGAGGCGTTTGGCGCGTTCGATTGCGAGCTCGGCGATGCGGCAATGGTTGCGCGGTTGTTCGTCGTTGGAGCTTGCGTAAATTTCCGCGCCGGGAAGGGTGCGGCGAAACTCGGTGACTTCTTCCGGGCGTTCGTCGACGAGCAGGACCATGAGGTGGATCGACTCGTCGTATTTTTCGCGCACCGCTTCGGCCATGTGCAGCAGGAGGGTGGTTTTGCCCGAGCGTGGCGGTGAAACGATGAGCCCGCGCTGGCCGCGACCGACTGGCGCCATGATGTCGACGACGCGCGTCGTGAAGCGTTCGGGCGTGGTTTCGAAGCTGATGCGTTTGTTTGGGTTGACCGCTTTGAGTTCGTCGAAGTGCGGGAACTTCGCGGCTTCTTCGGGTGGTGTGCCGTTGACGGCGGTGATCTCGACCAGTTGGGGGCCGCGTGGGCCTTCCTGGTAGTTGCCGTGGATCCATTGGCCGAGGCGCAAGTTGTGTTTGCGAATGCTTTCGGGTGAGACGAAGACATCGTCGCGTGCTTGCTCGAAATTTTTGTGGGGCACGCGCAGGAAACCGAAACCTTTGGGTGCGAGTTCGAGCATACCGTCGACGGCGATTTTTGGGCCGCTGAGAGCGATCGGGCGGCGTTCTTCGAATTCGCCGCGGCGTGGCTCTTGGTGTTCGCCGCGCGGGGCATCGCCTTTTTGAAATGGTGCGCCGCGGCGTTTGCGTTTGTCGCGGCGGCGTTTGCTGCGGCTGTCGCGTTGTTGTCCATCATCTCCGGCGTGTGGGGCTTGGCGCTCGTGATGCGGGCGTTGTTCGTGAGGTGCTTGCGGCGCTGGGGCTGCTTGCTCGGGTTGATCGGAGCTTTGGCGTGCGGTGACGCGTCCGCCGCCGGGCACGCGGCCGATTTTGCGGTTCTCCTCGAATGGCGCTTGCGGCGCGGGCGGCGCAGGATTTGCGGCGGGCGCTGCGGTGGAATTTGTTTCAGCGGCTTCGACTGTTTTGCGGGTTGCGCGTTTTTTCGCCGCGGGTGCATCGGTGGTGACCGGATCAATATCCGCGGTGACGGCCTTCGTCTTGGCGGTCTTGGTGGCGGTTTTTTTGACAGCGACTTTTTTCGTGGTCGCGGTCTTTTTCACCGCGCGTTTGCGTGCGGGTGCGGTGGCATCCACCGGAATCGGCGGCTGGGTTTCGTCAGATTGCTTTTTGCTCATCCGTGTTGAAATGGGGAAAGGGGTTGGGTGGGTTTAAGAAGCGAGTTGATCGAGGATTTCGTCGGCGACTTCGAAGTTAGTGAAGACATTCAGCGTGTCGGGGTAATCGTCGAGTTGGTCGTGGAGTTTGATGATGCGGCGTGCGGTGTCGGCGTCGTGGACCACGCTTTGGTTTTGAGGGATGGAAATGAGCTTCTCCGAAGTGGGGGTGAGTTTGGCGGCGCGCAGGGCATTGGCGACGGTGCCGAGCTCGTTGGGCGCGGTGAGGATGAGGTGATCATCGCCGTCGTTTTGCACATCGTCGGCGCCGGCCTCGATGGCGAGTTCCATGAGATCCGTCTCATTGATCGCGTGCATCGGGATGCGGATTTCGCCTTTGCGGTCGAACTGAAAGGCCACGCTGCCCGGAGTTGCGGCGCTGCCGCCGTTTTTCGAAAAAATCGAGCGGAGGTCGGCGGCCGAGCGGTTGAGGTTGTCGGTGGCCATTTCGATGATGAAGGCGATGCCGGATGGGCCGTAGCCTTCGTAGGTGACTTCCTGGATGCCCTCGCCGCCGAGTTCGCCGCTGCCTTTTTTGATGGCGCGTTCGATGTTGTCCTTGGGCATGGAGACGGCTTTCGCATTTTCGATGGCGGTGCGGAGTCGGGCGTTGGCGGCCGGGTCGCTGCCACCGGCGCGGGCGGCCAGTGCGATTTCATGCGCGCACTTGCTGAAGACCCTGCCCTTGATGGCGTCGACTCTGGCCTTGATGTGTTTGACCTTGGACCACTTGTTGTGACCGGCCATGGGATGGTGAAATGGGGGATGAGGTGGGGGTTGTGCCAATGGCGGGCGGCGAATCGCCCATGCTGGCATGGAGGCTTGCAGGTTTGGGGGCCTGCGCATCAATCGGCTCGGGGCACCACGGGTGCGGATTGAGTCCGAGAAATGGAGATGGAAAACAGGCTGACTGGTGCCGCTGAGTTTCAGCGAAGTGCACCGCTCCGTCGGTCCAACGCGCGAAATTTCGCGGATTCCGCCCGGCTTGGCAATGGCAAAATTGCGGGAAATTTGGGGTAGAGCCCCAAGACTTCAAGACACAAGAAGCAAGAGAAGAGGAAGAGGCGGGCGGGACGCCCACGGACCCTTGATGCATAATTGGACCTTTAGGGATAAAGGTCCCAGCCGTGGAAGATGCGGGTGACGCGCGATCAGAAGGGGATGTCGTCCTCTTCTTGGAAGTCGTCGGCGGGGGCGGCGGATGCGCCGCTGGCCGAGTTTGAGCGATCGGGGGCGCTGCGGGGTGCGGAACTTCCGCTGCCACCGCCGCCTTTGTTGCCGGAGAGGAATTGGAAGGATTCGCCGATCACCTTAAGTTTGCTGCGCTTTTGACCGGTGGTCTTGTCGTCCCAGGTGTCGAGGTTGAGTCGACCCTCGATGTAGATCGGGCTGCCCTTGGTGAGGTATTGCTGGACGGTTTCCGCCTGGCGGCCCCAGAGGGTGACATCGACAAAGGTGGTTTCCTCTTGCTTGCCTTTTTGGTCATCCGTCCAGGTGCGGTTGATCGCGAGGCCGAGCTCGGCGACCGCGGTGCCGCGTGGGGTGTGGCGGAGTTCGGGATCACGGGTGAGGTTCCCGATGAGCATGACTTTATTGAGGTTTGCCATAATGAGGTAAGGGTTGGCGATGGCGTGGGAGAGGGCAAGCAAAAATTGTTCAAGAGAACAATTTCATGGGCGGATCAGGCGATCCGTTGGAAATGCTGCAGGTGCACGCTGGTGTTGAGGCGCAGGCGGCTTTGGATTTTGCTGATGGTCTCGGGGCTGCCGGCGAAGGTGTAGTTCACATAGTGGCCGGACTCGAGGTGGCGGGATTCGTAAGCGAACTGGCGGCGGCCGAGTTGGCTGATTTTGTCGAGTTTGACGCCTTCGGCTTCGATTTCTTTGGAGACCGAGGCGACGAGGTCGTCGACGCTGCCTTCGAGGGACTTGGTGTTAAGGACGATCAGGCCCTGGTACTTGCGGCTCATGGGGTGGTGGGGTTGGCTTGGACTGGTTGAAGCGGTTCGCCGCGGTGGCGAGACCTTGGGAGCGCGCAAGCTGCACGGCTTTGACGGCCATTGCAAGCGTGTTTTGCAGTTCGGCTTGTTCGTCGGGGGTAAATTTTCCGAGCACATGGCCAACCATGTTGTCCGGTTGGCTGGCGCCGATGCCGACCTTGAGTCGGGGGAACTCCTGGGTGCCGAGGTGTTCGATGATCGATTTGATCCCGTTGTGGCCGCCGGCCGAGCCTTTTTCGCGGAAGCGGAGGGCGCCTAGCGGGAGGGCGACATCGTCATAGATCACCAGCATTTCGGCGGGCGTCCATTTGTGAAAGGCGAGGATCGCTTGGACTGCGCGGCCGCTGAGGTTCATGAAGGTTTGCGGCTTGGCAAGGAGCGGGCCGGCATCGGGCAGGCGGGCGAGGTGGGCTTGGAAGCGTGGGGCGGATTGAAATGGCGTCTGCGACTCGGCGGCGAGGCGGTCGAGGATCATGAAGCCGACATTGTGGCGGGTGTCTTCGTATTGGCGGCCGGGGTTGCCGAGGCCAACGATGAGGCGGAGGTTCATGAGGGAATGAAAGTTTCAGTCCTCGGGGAGGGTGAGGAGATTTTCATCTTCCTCGCGGTATTGTTCGAGGAGGAATCCGTCGTTGGCGTGCCAGCGGAGCCACACCGGGTCGTTCCAGCTTGGCGGTGTCTCGTCGAGGAGGAAGGTGCGGTGTTGTTGTTCGGCGCAGAGGCGGTATTCGCCCGAGCGGACCCAGTAGCGGGTGTGGGATCCGAAGTAGATCACATCTTCGATGGTGCCTTGGAGGATGTTGTCCCAGGTGCCGGGGCTTGGTTGGTTGCGCGAGAGGATGATTTTTTCCGGGCGCAGTGAAAGGTGGATGCCGTCGCCGGGGCGGACTGGTTTGTCGTTGTCGATCATGATTGAGCCGAGCCCGGGGATGTCGGCTTTGGAAAAGCGTTCGCTGAGCGAGTCGGTGACGCGGCCTTCGAAGAAATTCGTATCGCCGATAAATGCGGCGACAAACGAAGTACGAGGAGTCTCGTAGATCTCGGCGGGTTTACCGGTTTGTTCGATGCGGCCGCGGTTCATGACGGCGATTGTGTCGGAGATCGACATCGCTTCGCCTTGGTCGTGGGTGACATAGAGGAAGGTGATGCCGACTTCGTCGTGGATCGCGTCGAGCTCGACGAGGAGGCGTTGGCGGAGTTTCAGGTCGAGTGCCGCGAGTGGTTCGTCGAGCAGCAGGACGCGGGGTTGATTGGCGAGTGCGCGGGCGATGCCGACGCGTTGTTTTTGTCCGCCGGAGAGCAGGTGCGGTTTTTTGTCGGCGTGATCGGCGAGGTCGACGAGTTCGAGCATTCGGTCGACCTGGCGTGCGATGTCGGCTTTCGACTGCTTGGCGATCTTGAGGCCGAAGGCGATGTTTTCGCGGACGCTGAGGTGGGGAAAGAGCGCGTAGTTTTGGAAGACCGTGTTGAGCGGGCGTTTTTCCGGCGGGAGGTCGGTGATGTCGTGGCCGTCGAGCAGGATGCGGCCTTGATCGGGCGCTTCGAAACCTGCGGCCATGCGCAGCAAGGTCGTTTTGCCGCAACCGGATGGGCCGAGCAGCGAGAAGGTTTTGCCGTGCTCGATTTCGAGCGTCACATCATCGACCGCGGTGAACGAGCCGAAGCGTTTGGTGACATTTTCGAAGCGAAGCGTTCCGGGCATGGCGTCAATCGACAGAAGCTGAAGGTTTCCGCAGAAAGATCAAGCCAGTCGGCCGATCAACGGGCATTTCCCTTGGTGATCAGGTCAGTCATGTGTCCTCCGCGGGCG
>CAIVXP010000143.1 GCA_903909905.1 Akkermansiaceae bacterium | reverse complement strand
GCCTGCCCGGCTTCGCCGCCGCACTACCAGCACAATCCAATCAAGACGACCAAGACATCGGTCATGGGTGCGATCAACTGCCTTGGCTTGGCCAAGAGGGTGGGTGCGCGGGTTTTCCAGGCCTCGACCTCCGAGGTCTATGGCGATCCCGAGGTGCATCCGCAGCCCGAGTCGTATCGCGGATGTGTGAATCCGATCGGCATTCGTGCGTGTTATGATGAGGGCAAGCGCTGTGCCGAGACCCTGTTTTTCGATTATCACCGCCAGAACAATGTTGATATTCGGGTAGTCCGTATTTTTAACACCTATGGTCCGCGCATGTTGCCGGATGACGGTCGGGTGGTTTCCAATTTCATTGTGCAGGCGCTACAGGGTAAGGATCTTACCATTTACGGCGACGGCACGCAGACGCGTTCGTTTTGTTATGTCGACGACCTCATTGAGGGTTTTGTGCGTTTGATGAACCATCCTTCGCAGACTGGTCCGGTAAACATTGGCAATCCCGGTGAGTTCACCATGTTGGAGCTCGCCGAGATGGTGCTCAAAAAGGTCGGTGGTCCGTCGAAGGTGACGCATTTGCCCTTGCCGGGTGATGATCCGAAGCAGCGTCGCCCGGATATTTCGCTGGCCGAGGCCGATCTTGGTTGGAAGCCGAAGGTCGCGCTGGAGGATGGCTTGGATCCGACCATCGAGTATTTCCGCAAGTTGTTGGCAGCGGGTTGAGAAATCCGCTTGGAATCCGCTGCGGCATTGCATAGGGATTTCCTCCCCATGGCGAAGCAGGCACTCGGAAAAGGACTTGGAGCATTGATCAAAAAAGATGCGGCGAGCTCCGTATCGGAGGCGGACGTATCCGGCCGTGACATCAAGCGCGTGCGTGATGTGTCGCATGACCAGGTGGTGCCGAGTCCGCTTCAACCGCGCACGCATTTCATCGAGTCGCCGCTGGATGAGCTCGTTGAATCGATCCGCCAGCATGGGATCATCCAGCCGTTGATCGTGCGTCCGGTCGGTGGCAAGCTTGAGTTGATCGCCGGTGAGCGCCGTTGGCGCGCGGCGGGCAAGTTGGGCTTGGCGACTGTGCCGGTGATTGAGCGTGAGGCATCGGATCGCGATGTCCTCGAGATGGCGTTGATTGAGAACTTGCAGCGCGAGGATCTCAATCCGATGGAAGAGGCTGCGGGTTATGTGCGTTTGGCGAAAGAATTTACGATGAGGCAGGATGAAATCGCATCGCGCGTTGGCAAGTCGCGGGCGAGTGTGGCCAATGCCATGCGTTTGCTTGATCTGCATGCCGATGTGCAATTGCTCGTCGCGCAGGGCAGGCTGACGGTTGGTCATGCCAAGGCAGTGCTGTCGATCAAGGATCATGCCGGACAGTTGCTGGTGTCGGATCAGATCATCCGCCGACAGCTCACGGTGCGTGCGGCAGAGAAGCTTTCGCAATCGATCGCCAATGGCAGCAATGGCTCTGGTGCCGATGGCTCCAAGCCGGCGGCATCTCGTGAGGTCGATGTGCATGTGCGGGCCATCGTCAATCGCTTGCGCGAGCATCTCGCGACGCATGTGTCGATCCAGCATTCGGCGAAGAAGGGCAAAATCGAGATCGAATATTACGGCAATGACGATCTCGCGAGGTTGCTCGAGCTGATGGGTTTGCGGTCGATCGATTGAAGGGGCGTGGTGAGGTTGGATCATTTTCCGCTACCGCGTGGCGGGTATCGCTTGCCGTGACGCGCGTTCGGCGTTAGCAGAGGGCATCAAACGACGATCTTTCAGTTTCCTGTTGGCCAAGCGGTATCTCAATCCGCGTCGCGCGATGTTGTCCTCGTTCACGCTGATCTCACTGATTGGCGTTATGCTCGGGGTGTTGGTGCTGGTGGTGGTGATGGCGGTCTATGCCGGGCTTGAGCGCGATGTGAAGGGTCGCTTGTTGGGTTTTACACCGCACATTTTGCTGCGGCAGGACATGGTCGTGGGCGAAGGGTCGATGGAGGACTGGCAGGAAATGGCATCGAAGGCCAAGGCCCTGCCGCGGGTGCAATCGGCCACTGCGTTTGTGTCGGACAATGTCATCATTGATTTCGAATCGTGGCAGCGTCCGGTGATGTTTCGCGGGATTGACACTTCGGATGCGGTGCAGGTTGAAGGCATCGCGCGAATGCTGGATCGCGAGGGTCATCCCGATTCCACGGCGGATCTTGGTATTGATGATCGGGTGGTGGTTTCTTCGGTGCTTGCCGATCAGCTTGGCCTGCGGGTGGGGGACTCGGTGCGTTTGTATTCGACGCGGAATTTTGAAGAGGTCATGCGCGTTTATCGTGCCACCGATAAGCCGCCATTGCGCGAGGCGTATGTCGAGGCGTGGAAGAGTGCCTCGGAAATTTTGGAAAAGGGATGGAGCGCCAAGCAGGGTGCGGCGAGCATTCCGATTGGTGAGCTCAGCGATGCTTATCAGTTGCTGAGTAAGCTCTCGGGCGAAGTCATCCGCGGGCCAGAGCGTGACTTGCTTGTGGGCTTGATGCTGGCGATGGAGGCTGCTGAAAAAGACGAAGCTGCGGGCGTTTATCGGGTCGATGCCGAGACGAGGAAATCCATAGCCGATGGCATTGATGCCTTGCGCAGAACCGATGCCGAAAAGATGGATGGCGAGGCACTCAAGGGGCTCAAGAGCATTGTGCTGCCGAAGGAGGTCAAGGTCGCGGGCGTGTATCTCGCATCGCAGATGGCGGTGACGCCGGAGTTGTTTGTGCCTTTGCCATTGGCGCAGGATCTTGCAGGTTTGGGCGAGGGTGTGCAGGGCATTTCCTTGCGGCTCGATGATGCCTACGCGGCCGAGCAAGTGGCTGCCGAGTCGCGCGATGCGCTGGGGCCGGGTTGGTCCTTGCTCACTTGGGGCGCGCAGTATCAGACCTTCTTTGCATTGATCAACCAGCAGCGAGTGATGATGTATTTTGCCTTATCCTTCATCGTCTTGGTTTCGGCGTTTTCGATGATGGCGGTGATGTTCACTGTCACGATTCAGAAGCGTCGTGAGATCGGCGTGATGAAGGCCTTGGGTGCCGCGCCGGGGCAGATCGTGCGGGTGTTTCTTTATCAGGGCATGATCCTCGGGTTTTTCGGTGCGGTTCTTGGTGTGGTCTTGGGTCGTTTGGTGATTCATTTCCGCGGGCCGATTCAAGGCGTGTTTCGGTCGCTTGGATTTGATCCGTTTGCAGCATCGTTCACTGGCTTTGGTGTTTTGCCAGCGCATCACAATATCTCCGAGCAGGTGGTGATTGCGGTGATGGCGTTTGTGTTGTGTTCGTTGGCGGCGTGGGTGCCTGCGGTTTTTGCAGCGCGCAGCGATGCGGCCAAGTCGTTGAGAAATCTTTAAGCGATGGATATTTGGATCATCAAGGATGGGGAGAGATTGGGTCCGTATCAGGATTTCGAAGTGCGGCGGCGTATCAATGACGGTGAGTGGGATGAGAGCACGCCCGCCTGGCATGAGGGCATGAAGGAGTGGGGTGTGTTGGGTGGGATCGAATATTTTCGCCGGGAGTTTCAGAAGGAGCCGGAACCCGTGAAGCCTCCTTCGCTTGGCGAGGTGAAGTTGGAAAAAATTCCTGAGCAGGGCATCGCTTCAACCGCCGTCGGCAAACTGCGCTTGGGTCGGCGTTTTTGGGCGAGGTGGTTTGATCTCTACCTTTACGAGGGCATCTGGTGGATTGGGATGTGGGCGATGGGAAGGGACATCGGCGCTTTGCTCGACCAGACATGGGTGATGATTTTGCATTTCCTGCCGTGGTTTGTGTTGGAGGCTGTTTTGTTACATCGCTTTGGGACCACGCCTGGGAAATGGCTGATGGGTTTGCGTGTGGTGAACCGCGATGGTTCGCGGATGAGTCTTACGGAATCGATGCGGCGCGCGTGGCGGGTTTACTTCATTGGCATAGGCATGGGCTGGGGCTTGCTTGCCTTGATCTGCCAATTAACGGCACTGGTTGGCACAAAGCGGCTGGGTATGCCGATTTGGGATCACGCCGGTGGTCACCAAGTCGTCGCCGAGCCCTTGCGGGGTGCACGGGTGGGGGCGTTTGTATGCCTGTGGATTGTGGCTCTGCAGATGCAGATGGCGGTCGTGTCGCCTTATGTCATTGAGCGCGTTGGGAAAATCTTTCCATCGCTCAAGGAAACCTATGAAAAGAATCCGCCGCGGCACTTGCCGAAGCGTGGTTGAAGCCGTAGTTCGGAAGAGGAACCACGAAATTCACGAAGGGCACGAATGGGGAGTGGTCAGCCAACCAAAGGGCAATGATTTGAAATGACCACTGATTGAACTGATTTACAGATTTTTGATGGGCGGAATTGGCGCCAATGCCATGCGGTATTTTGAATCAGTCCATCAGTGAAATCAGGGGTCGATCCACTTGTTGTACCTACAATGAACAAGCCACCGATTTGCGGTGGCTTGTGCGAGTGGTCAGGATATTGACGGTGGCGGATTGATCAGGCCAGAGCGAGGAGCTTGGCTTTGAGTTGATCCTTGGTGACGCTGGCGCCGACGATTTGATCTTTCACTTCGCCGTTCTTGAAGAACAGAAGAAGGGGAATTGAGCGCACGTTGTATTTCACCGCGAGGTCGCGTGCGTTGTCGACATTGACCTTGCCGACTTTAGCTTGATCGCCGATTTCGCCGGAAAGTTGATCGATGATGGGGCCGATCATTTTGCAGGGGCCGCACCATTCGGCCCAGAAATCGACGAGAACTGGCACGGACGAATTGATGACTTCGGTATCGAAATTGGTTTCAGTGAGATTGAGGGCCATGGCGGTTAATGTGGTGAGTGGGTGGAGTAAGTCAAGGATGGTGCTGTTGATGGATCGCGTAAGTCAGAGGCTGGTGGGCAAATTGCCTGCGGCAAACGCGAGATAAGCGACGATGAGAGTGAGAACGATGTTGATGATCGGGAGAACCATGATTTTTTTAGGTGATCGTTAGAAGGGAAGGACTTGCGACCATTGGCCCTTGTTCTCGCTATCCTCCGCGTTGATCCAGACGCTGGCGACCGTGAGTTGGGAAACCAGCACCACGATGGCGGCGGCGAGACCGAGACCGGCGAGAATGGTGATCAGGCCTTTGTCGGGATCAGGTTCTTCCGCAACCTCAGCTTCGGATTCCTCGATGGCGGTCACTTTTGGCTTGGGTACGCCAGCACCGGGAGCAGCGGGTGCTTGAAGAGGAACGGTAGCTTGCGGAAGGGCCGGTGCCGCAGTAGCCGGTTTCGATGCTGAGCCTGGAGCGAGCTTGATGGTGGGGGTGCCAGTCGGCGCGCCGGGACGGATTGGGGCGGCTGTGGCTGGGGCGCCGGCGGGGCGGAGGGGGACGGTTGGTGCTGGGGCGCCGGGTGCTCCAGCGGGGCGGAGAGGAATGGTTGGTGCCGGGGCGGCGGGTGCTCCAGCGGGACGGAGAGGTACGGTTGACGCGGGTATGCCTGGAACTCCAGCGGGGCGAGGTGGTGTGAAGCCTGAAGAGGCAGCGGGGGCACCTACGGGGCGCAGGGGAACGGTTGGCGCGGGGGCGCCAGCGGGCCGAAGTGGGGCGGAAGCTGAAGGAACGAGCGGAGAGCCCGAGGGGCGGAGGGGGATGGTTGGTGTGCCAACTGGTGGGAGAGCCGGCGCTGCGGGCGAGGCGGCCTTGGGTGTGGATGAGGCATCAGCAAGCGCAACCGTTTTTGGTGGAGAGACCGGCGGTTTGGGCGCGCCCGCGTTTGGAATGACCGCCGGCTTGGGCGGCGCGATCGGAACGGTGGGTTTTGGGACAGGTGCAATGTTCTCTTTTTCGCTCATGCGCGGGCTTTCAAATAGGTGTTCTGAAATGGTGGCAAAGCTGGTCGGTGCTGTCAAACCCCCAGCCATGAATGCCGTGTTTTTTTTGGTGTGATTTTCCCAGCTTCATGGTTCCAATCCGGCAGCCAACATGTCAGCCGAAAAAAATGCCATCAGTCCGTCCCGTGCCCAGGATTTTCCCGAGTGGTACCAGCAAGTGATTCGTGCCGCGGACCTCGCGGAGAATTCCGAGACCCGCGGTTGCATGGTGATCAAACCCTGGGGCTATGGAATTTGGGAGTTGATCCAGCGTCAGTTGGATGTGCGCTTCAAGGAGACCGGGCATCAAAATGCTTATTTCCCGTTGTTGATACCGCTTTCGTATCTCGAAAAGGAAGCGGAGCATGCTGAGGGTTTTGCGACCGAATGTGCGGTGGTAACTCATCATCGCTTGGAGGCGGTGAAGGATGAGGCGACAGGCAAGACGCGGATGATTCCGACCGGTGAGTTGGCGGAGCCGTATGTGATTCGCCCGACATCCGAGACGATCATTGGCGCGGCGTTCGCGCGATGGGTGGAGTCCTATCGTGATTTGCCGTTGTTGATCAATCAGTGGGCAAACGTGATGCGCTGGGAAATGAGGCCGCGGATGTTTCTGCGGACGGCTGAGTTTTTGTGGCAGGAAGGGCATACCGCGCATGAGACGGCGGAGGAGGCGATTGCCGAGACGCGCCTGATGCATGGTGTTTATGAGGAGTTTTTGCGCGATCATCTCGCGATCCCGGTGATCCCCGGGGAAAAGACCGAAAACGAGCGCTTTCCTGGGGCTGACATGACGCTGACGGTTGAGGCCATGGTGCAGGACAAGAAAGCGATCCAAGCGGGAACTTCGCATTACCTTGGACAGAATTTTTCAAAGGCGCAGGACATTTCCTTCACGGGTCGGGACGGTACTTTGCAGCATGCGCATACGACATCATGGGGAGTATCCACACGGATGATCGGCACCTTGATCATGGCGCACTCTGATGATGACGGTTTGGTGTTGCCGCCGCGGGTTGCGACGCAACAGGTGGTGATTTTGCCGGTATCGCCCAAGGAGGAAACGCGTGAGGCGGTGTTTGCCGCGTGTCTCGAGCTTGCGGCGAAGTTGCGCAAACAGGTTTTCCATGGTGACGGCTTGCGGGTGCATGTCGACACGCGAGACCTCAATGGTGGGGTGAAGAAATGGGAATGGATCAAAAAGGGAGTGCCGATCCGCATCGAAATCGGGCCGCGTGATTTGGAAAGCGGCAAGGTCTGTGTACAGCGCAGGGATCAACCGATCTCGCAGAAGGAATTCATGGCCAGCGAGGACTTTGTGGCAGGCGCTGTGGCAATGCTCGATGAGATTCACGCCAACCTGCTGGAGCGGGCGCTGGTGTTTCGTGACGCCAATATCGCGGCCTGTGATTCGCTGGATGCCTTCCATGCACATTGGTCTGGTGAGAATCCGGGCTGGCTGTGCACTCCATGGGCGGGCACGCCTGAGCAAGAGGAGGAGCTTTCCAAACAGCACAAGATCACCATTCGCTGTCTGCCGCTCGATCGCGTCGAGCTGCCGGCGCATGTGAAAGATACCTTGGGGACGAAGTGTTTTCTTACCGGCAAGGATACCCAAGTGCGGGCGATTTGGGGGCGCAGCTATTGATCGGTACAAAAAACCCCACCGCGGAAAAATCCGGGTGGGGTTTTTGATTTTGATGGGTATCGGAATCAGGCAACGCCGGATTTTTCCGATTCATTCGAGACGGACTCGATGATGGTTTGGATCGCTGGCTCGTCACTTGCGCTTGCCTGCACCGCTGCGGGTGGGATTGGGGCGAGTACGATCGGACCTGAGCTGCGATCAAGTTGCTCGTCGCTGTCTTCCTTTTCCTCAAGTTCGCGTGCTTTTGCGCCGGAGACCGTGAGCTTGCGTCCCATGAACGGTTGGTCGTGTAGGACTTCAACCGTGCGGATTGCGTCATCCATGTTGAGCATTTGCACGAAGCCATAGCCTTTTGAGCGATGGGTGGTGCGGTTGTAAACGATTTCCACGCTGCGGACTGGTCCGACGCCTTTGAACAATTCCTGGAGGTCCTGTTCGGTGACGTCGTATGACAGGTTGCCGACATAGACGCGTGTGGACTCGACGGTTGACGGGTCGCCGCCGCGTGGGCGATCGGGTCCGCGTTTGCCTTTGCCTTCGCCACCACGCGTGGAGGTTTCCCCTGAGCGGGCGTTGCGAGTGTTCGACTTGGCGGCTTTGGGTTCGCCTTGGGTTCTGGCGGTTTCCGATTTGCGTGGCGGGCGGCTGGGTTGTTTGTAGAGGCCGACGAGCTTCAGGAGTTTTTGCCACCAAGTAAGTGGTTTTTTTCCACGCGTGGTGCGTGGTGACTGGAGTCGAAACTCCTCGGAGCGACCCGATCCGGAGGAACGGGAGCCGCGGTATGAGGAGGATTGATTGTCACGGTTTTTGCCTCCGCGTGAGCGGCGGCGTTTGCTGTTTCCCGATGATTGGGATCTGTGTTCTGCGTTTGACATATGGTGTCACTTGGTTGTTACGGGCGGTCCGGTGCGGCGGTTCCGAGTGGGACCGCTGGTGCTGTAGGGACCGTGTGCTGACCGGGATGGGTCCGACCTCGCGGCTTATGGTTGCCGTGCGAAGCCCCGCAGCCGTGTGCGGGAAGAAGCTTCAGTGGTGGGAGCCAGCCGGCTCGCGCCGCCGCCTGTGTGGGTGGAGCTGGAATTCTTTTTTCCGGGAGTCCGCCGAAGTCTTTCGCGGCCCGAGGGGGCGAAAGCCACTAGCATCTTACCGAACCAGGGACTCTGAAGGCCGAAATCCTGCTCGCGCGCGCAGGTTACTGTGTTTGATAGCTTTGGCAAGGTCGGATGAAGAAGCTTGGCCAAAATGTCGCAGTGACCGGCCCGCATCTGGCTGATTTCCTTGGCTCCTCCGTGACATTTACGAGGAACGGGGATTTATTATCGGTATGAATCTGCGGCGGCTTGGTGTTTTGATCGCTTTCTTGGGCTGTGCCGGGTTTGGGTATTGGCTGGCGAGGACGGCGGTACCGGGAGATGGGCTTGCTCGGGAGCGGAATTTTGAATCTCCCCGGTCCAACTCGTTGGCGTCCAGATTAGGGCACTTTTCTCAAACGAGGGTGGATAGGCGAAAAGGCGAGGCGTCGGCTGGAGACATCGCAGCGCGGCAAGTTGGTGCGCTGGAAGGTGAGCGGGTTTTGATTTTTCGTGATGCGGCCTCCATGGAGCGTTTTCTTGAGCGGGCGGAGGGTAAATTGCGGATTCTCTCCAGGTTGGATGCGCTGCGGGCGTTGCGGGTGGGTTTTGTGGATCGCGTGGCGCTGGCTGGATTGCTTGAGAGTTTGACGACGACTGAGTCCTTTGTGTTTCCTGTGGCGATTCCGGACTTGTCTGAAGGTGGGGTGCAGGCGGGAGCCGTGGCATTGGGCGGCGCGGTGCTCGAATGGTTGGGAATTGAGGGTGAACGTACTGATTGGGGGAGTGGTGTGAGGGTTGCGGTGTTGGATACGGGTGTTTCACCGAATGAGACGCTGCGCGGTGAGCTTCGTTCGCTTGAGTTGGTGGCGTTGCCAAAAAACATTTCTGAATGGAATGGTCATGGCACGGCGGTGGCTTCCTTGATCG
Organism: Akkermansiaceae bacterium; assembly: GCA_903909905.1. Classification (GTDB taxonomy): domain Bacteria; phylum Verrucomicrobiota; class Verrucomicrobiia; order Verrucomicrobiales; family Akkermansiaceae; genus Luteolibacter. Next base: position 5,031 of record CAIVXP010000143.1, on the reverse strand, counting down.
CGGGAAGTGATCCGCTCACACCCGGTGTGGCGCCTGGTGTCGATATTCTTTCCATACGGGTGGCGAATGATTCAGGGGTATCCGACAGCTTTCTGTTGGCCGAAGGCATTGTCAAAGCCGTGGATGCCGGCGCGAAGATCATCAACATTTCGATGGGAAGTTTTGGTGACAGCGGGGTCATGCGAGACGCGGTCGCTTATGCAAACGAACGTGGCGTGTTGATGGTGGCGGCGGTTGGCAACAACGGGATCGAGCGGGTTACATATCCGGCGGCCTATGGTTCAGTCATTGCAGTGGGCGCGGTGGACGCGATGGGCATGCATATGGAATTTTCAAACTTCGGATCAGCGGTGGACCTTGTGGCGCCTGGTTATGGCGTCAACGCGGCGTGGAGCAATGACGAAGCGGTGAGGGTTTCCGGGACATCATTCAGCGCGCCGATCGTAACGGGTGCGGTCGCGGCGCTGATGTCAGAAAAGAGTCTCTCTTCAAGGCAGGCTTACGAGTTGTTGATGGCAAATCTGAATGACGGTGGCGCTGCGGGAAGCGATGCGCAATACGGTGGCGGTATGCCGGATGTGGGAAGAGCGCTGCAGAGCGGTGAGTCTGGGATTTATGATGCGGCGATAGCATCTCAGCGCGTATTGGCGGCCGATGCGTCGAATCCGAATGGCCAGGTCGAGGTGGTGGTGCAAAACCGCGGCACCGAAATGTTGGTCAACACCGCCGTGAAAGTTTCAGTGGGAGGCATGAGCACCACCAGCAATTTGAGCACGCTCGCGCCCAATGCGGTCACCACCGTGCGCGTGCCGGTGCATCAGGATTGGAACGAGGCTACCGGAGGTCTGCGCATCGAATCGAACACGCAAGTTTCGGGAGGAGTGGTCGACATCAAGCCGTCGAATGACCGTCGAATTGAGATCCATGGGCAAGGTCGTTCGAATTAAGCTTTTGTTTCTGCTGAGCTGCTTGGTCGCAAACGCCGACCCGTGTTGGGTGCATGCACCAAACAGCGGCGCGGCACCGGTCGATCAGTTGCTGGTGGGATCCAATGCCTGCGGACCTGCGGCGTTGATGAACTCGTTTCACACCGGCAGCGAAAAGTGGCGTCGCGCATTCAGTGTGATGGGTGGCACGAACGACAAGGAACGCATGGCGTGGATCATTCGCGAAGTGGGCATGCGATCGTCGAATCATCTGTACGCGAGCCCCCGCTGGAACAGGCGCGGTGTCGGGGTCGAGGACCTGCGCGACATGGCAAACGATGTGCTGAGAAAGGCATACCTGCCGACGCTGAAAAAAGAGATCCTGTTTCGCGACGGGGGCGATTCGCCGGAAAACCTTTTGGCGCAAGCCCACATGCTCATGCGCAAGTCGCTCTCGGCAGGCTTTCCGCCGGTGCTGAGCGTGCGGCGTTACGCATTGCGAAAAGAACAGGGAAAAAACGCGCAGTGGACGGTGATCGAAGGTCATTTTGTAACGCTCACGCGGATGCCGTGCAAGCTGCAGCGCGGCGATCGCGGATTTGCGGTGGCCTATGTCGATCCATGGCGAGGCCGGCGTTGCGAAGGGTGGATCGGTATTCCGGAGCGTGCGTTCATGGAAGACCCGCAAGGTGTTTCATCATGCCTCGAAGCGGTGTTTCCCGAAGTGGTGGTCGGCAAGGGGCGAATCCGTCGCGGCGAACGCACGGCGATCGCGGTCGTGGCGGTGATTGGAAAATGGTAGATCGCGCGATTCGCATTTGAAATTTGTGCAGGCCGTCGCATGGTCTCGGCACATGGGCAATGAGCCAACATCAGGCGAGGAGATTTCATCGGTAACCTTTTGGCGCAAGCTGCGAGGCATGGTGGCGATTGCGGGACGCAAGACGTTGTTTTCGTCGCTCGTGCTTTTCAATTGCCTCAAGGATCGCGACACGCCGGCATGGGCGCGCGGTGTGATCGTCGGGGCCTTGGGATACCTGATTTTGCCAACCGACCTGATCCCCGACATGCTGCCGGGCGCGGGATATGGCGACGACTGGAGCACGATCGTTGTCGCGCTGGGCACCGTCGCGGCTTACATCAAGGAGACGCACAAGCTGCGGGCAAAAGAGCAACTGGATAAACTCTTCGGCGGCCGGAACAACGCTGCGCCTGCGGATTTTGTTGAATAATCCGGCAGATTGGAGTCAATAAACGCATGGGAACGCGCGCAAGTTTCATGAAATCGATAATCCATTTGCTCGTGGCATCGGCGCTGATGGCATCAGCCGCCATGGCCGAGGTGAGGATCGATGAGAAAGTTTTTGGCGATAGCCTCGGTGGTTGGAAAAAGCGCGACAAGCAGGCGGCGGAGTATCCCTTGTCGGGTGCCACCTATCGCACCTATCGCCCAGAAGCTTCTCCAACTCCTGACGGCGGGATTTTTGTTTCGGTTCGCATCGATCATGTGCGAGGTTGGCTCTCGACCGATGACCATGCAATTCTTGAGGTGACCATCAACGACAAGGGGGGAATTGTTGCGGCGCGTTCGAACATTGCGATCCAAGGGAGATCGATATCGAGCGACTTGATTCGCGGTGCTGGTGAGACTGGTAAGGTGGTAGTCGGCGCGGATCGCGCGGTGCAGATTGGCACGGAACTAGTTGCAAATCTTTCCGAGAAACTGCTGCGGGAAAAAATCGTCGAGGCGGGTCGAGTGTCTTTTCCTGCGGCCCTGCGTCACAATTACAACCGCCTGTTTCAGGCTATCCGTCAAGAGGCCGCGGCACCACATGCAAGTGAGGTGAATCCTGCGTCTGAGGCAAAGCCAGAGGCGGAGGCTGTGAAGAAGCCTGAGGCTGATCCTGCTTTGCCAAAGGCTGCGCCTGCGGAGAAACCGTCGAATGGCGCAGGAGCTCTGGAGATCAAGCCTTATGCGACGCCGGAGAATGCCGAGTTGCCGGCGGGTCAGTGAGAGCCAGCAGTCAACCGCGCGGGTGAAGTTTTTTGTGAAGTGTTTTCAGGCGCTGGCGATCCACGTGCGTGTAGATCTGGGTGGTCGAGATGTCACTGTGACCGAGAAGCTCCTGAATGACTCGCAGGTCGGCACCTCCCTCGAGCAAATGGGTGGCAAATGAGTGGCGCAACAAATGTGGGTAAATGTTTTGTTCAATGCCAGCGCGCGCGGCGCGCTGCTTCACGATTTGACGGATCCGATCGTGAGATAGCGGAGTGCCGCGCACGCTGATGAAAACGTGTGAGGATGTGCGTTTGCTGATCAAGGACGGGCGCTCATTGGCAAGATAGTCTGAAATCGCGGCGAGTGCCTTTGACCCGACGCGGACCATGCGGGTCTTGTTGCCCTTGCCGGTGACGCGGATGAAGCCCTCTTTTTCATCGAGCATTTCGAACCTCAGTTTGCAGAGCTCCGATAAGCGTAGGCCGGACGAGTAGAACAACTCAATGATGGCGATATCGCGGCGGCCGAGCCGAGTGGAAACATCGATCGAATCGAGCAATTTTTGGATTTCTTGCGCGTGCAGCGTTTCTGGCAGGGTTTGATCCGGGCGCGGCGCGAGCAGGGGCTCAGCTGGATCCATCGGGAGTTTTTCGCGCGAGGCCAGCCAACGAAAAAAAATTTTCAGATGAACGGTGGTGATGCGCAATGATGCGGCACTGAGTCCGGATTTTTTTCGTTCGTGAAGGAAGCCCGAAAGTTCCTCGGTGCCGACGTTTGAAAGTATGATTTTTTTTTCGATCAACCAATTGGAGAGCGCGTCGAGTGATTGGCGCACTGAGAGCTGGTAGGCATCGGAGAGGCCACGCTCAGTCGCAAGGTAGCGGATGAATGACTCCAGTTCCCGATCCATGGACGGCAATGCTAAAACCAACGAATAAAATGGCAATGCGGTGTTTTTAGCCGACGCCTTTTCGAGGATCTCGCATACTCCAGACGCATCTTTTTGGCGCTGGTGTTTCGTTTAGGGCTCTAGGATCTCGAAGGGCTCTTTGGGCGTTTGACGGGTTGTTTTTTGGGTAGGCCGTAGCGGTTGATCATGTTGTAAATGGTCCGAAGGCTAACCTTGAGCCGTTTGGCGGCGCGGCGGCGGTTGCCTTGGCATGCTTCGAGGGCGTTGATGAGGCTGGTTTTGGTGAGCGCCTCGATGCTTTCGATGTCGCTGTCTTGATCGGGGGATTCGGATGATTGTTTGGTTTGGGGTTTGTTTAGGTGAGCGAGGTCACTGGGGCCGATGAGGCGGTCATCGGTATGAGTGATGGCGTGTTCAAGCACGCTGTGAAGCTCGCCAATGTTGCCCGGCCATGAATAATCGCATAGCAGTTCCATCGCCTTGCGAGTGATGCCAGGCACGCGGATATGATGGGTGGCACAGATATGTGAAACGATGTTTTCACACAGCCGGGGAATATCTTGTGACCTCTGGGCCAAGCCGGGAACATTGACGCGGTAAACGGAGGCGGCATACCAGAGATCGGGCCTCAATTGACCGACCCGGGCATTTGGTTGCAGGATGTTGTTATCGGCCACCACGGAGGTGATGAGTCGACAGGACTTTTCTGCAGAGGCGGATTGGTTTTGTTTGATCCATTCGAGCAATTCGGTCTGCGCCTTTGTTGAAAGACATTGAAGGTTTTCGATGAAAAGTGTGCCCCCTATGCAGGCTTGTATTTTTGGGGTCACATGGGCGTGGGTGGATTCATTCTGGTTATTAAGAGACTTGCCAAAAAGTTCCTGCTCGACCCGGGTTTGGGGTATGTGGGATGCATCGATGGTGATGAAGCACTGATTGGCTCGCGAGCTTTTGCGATGTATCCATTGGGCAATGGATTTTTTTCCGCTGCCGGGTGGGCCGACGAGCATGACGGGCGAGTTTGCTTTGGTGGCCTCGCGGGCATCAATCATGGCTTGCCGCATCGCGGGTGATTGCCACTTGCTTCGGCGCGAAGCGGTCGCATGGCTTGTGTGTGTTTTGTGGCGTTGATCGTCGATCGCTCGTGAAACCGTCGACAGCAATGTCGATGGCCGGCATGGTTTTGTGAGGTAATC
>CAIVXP010000142.1 GCA_903909905.1 Akkermansiaceae bacterium | reverse complement strand
TTAATGCTAGGAAATTGCTTTTTCACCTAAGGCGGAGAATACACTGGGGAGCCGGTCTGAGAAGGGGAAAAGGGGGTTGCGCCGCTTGGGAAAAGTTGCTGGCGATGCTGCGGGTGAACATCGAGGCCTTGGTGCATCTCACGCATGCCTTGGTGCCGGGGATGATCGGGTATGATCGGGCGGCGGTGATCAATGTGAGTTCGCTGGCGAGCATTTTGCCGATCCCGGATTTTGCGGTTTATGCGGCGACGAAGGCTTGCGTGACGAGTTTTTCCGAAGCACTGCGCATCGAGCTCAAAGAGCATGGCATCGAGGTGCTCGCACTTTGTCCGGGGCCGGTGCATACCGGGTTTGGTGAGGTGGCCAGGAGAGGGGAGAATGAAAAAGGCATGCCCTCGCGCGAGTTGTTTTATGTCGCCAAGGAGCGGGTGGTCGCCGAGGCCTTCGATGCGTTGGAAAGGCGTCGTGCGCGGGTGTTTCCAGGATTGCGTACGACCATTGCGGCGCAGGTGTTTTCGCTGATGCCGATGGGTCTGATGCGCTGGTGCATGTCGCGCCGGCCGAGGCGCTCGTGAGATGCGTCACTTCACGCCGATAGCAAGCAGCGTTTGGAAATGCGGTGGGACGGGTTCTCGGTCGGCTACGATGGTTTCGATTTGATCGAAGCCCGCGCGTTCGAGCATTCGGGCAACGGTGCCTTCGGGAAATCCGAGCCAGCGGTCGCCGTAGAGTTCGCGTGCTTCTTCGAACTGGTGTTGCACGAGGTCGAGCACGATCAGGCGTCCGCCGCTTTTCAGTATGCGATAGGCGGCATCGACCGCGCGCTGCGGGTGTTCGGCGTGGTGAAGGGCTTGGCTTAAAATTGCGAGATCGACCGAGCGTTCGCGGATCGGTGGTTCTTCGAGATCGCCGAGGCGGTACTCGAGGTTGGAGAGTCCGTTTTCGATGGCGAGCTTTTGACCGTACTCGACCATCTTGGGAGAGAGGTCGATGGCGATGACTTTTTCGGCCCGCTGTGCTAGCAGTTGTGAGAGTGTGCCTTCGCCAGCTCCGAGGTCGGCGACAGTTTTGTAATTGAGCACTTTGATGAGCGCCTCGGCGAGAGCTTTCCATGAGCGGCCGGGGACATAGTCCTTGCCGAAGCGGCCCGCGAGTTCGTCGAAGTAGGCCCGCGCGCTGTCCTTGCGTTTGCGCAGCAGGTGGCGCAGCGCGGCTTTGTCCTGTGTGACCTCGGCGACCTCCTCGGCAGCGAGACGGGCGAATTCCATCAAATTGCGGTCGGCTGAGCAGGAATACATGTTGTGCTTCCCGCTGCGCTCGTCGCTCACGAGGCCGGCAGTCTTGAGTTGAGAAAGCTGCGTCGAAATCCGGCTCTGGCCCATGCCGAGGATCTCTTGGAGGTCTGCCACCGAAAGGGCTTCGGCGTCGACCAGCATCAGAATCCGCAGACGCGTGGGATCGGCCAACAATTTCAGGGATTTCAGCATTGACTTCATCTGGGCCCGTTTGTATCAACGCATCACGATTTGACGATACGAAAATTAACAATCCCATGAGCACCTACATTTTTTCCTCCGAATCCGTTGGTGAAGGCCATCCAGACAAGGTTTGTGACACGATTTCCGATGCCATTCTCGACGCCTGCCTGAGCGTGGACCCCAAGAGCCGCGTGGCCTGCGAAACCTTTGTGAAGAGCAATATGGTTGTGGTCGGTGGCGAGATCACCATTCCGAAGATCGGCAAAAAGCCCGTTGGCTCGGTCATCAACCTTGAGAAGGTCATCCGCGATGCGGTGGCAGGCATTGGTTACACCAACAACGACGATGTCTTCCACGCCGACACGCTGTTCATCAACAACTACCTCACCACCCAATCCGATGACATCGCGCAGGGTGTGGATGCCAAGAAGGCACACGGCAAAAAGACTGCCGAGCAAGGTGCGGGCGACCAAGGCATCATGTTTGGTTACGCTTGCGATGAAACGCCCGAACTCATGCCGGCGCCGATCATGTACGCGCACCGCCTCGGTCGCGAGCTCACGCGCATCCGCAAGACCGGTAAGGTCAAGTGGCTGCGTCCTGATGCCAAGTCGCAGGTGTCGGTCGAGTATGTCGATGGACGCCCGACTCGCATCGTCAATGTCGTGATTTCCACTCAGCACTCGGCTGATGTGAAGCACGCCGAGATCGAAAAATTCTGCATCGAGCAGATCATCAAAAAGGTGCTGCCGAAAAACATG
>CAIVXP010000141.1 GCA_903909905.1 Akkermansiaceae bacterium | reverse complement strand
GGGAGTCGATTCGATGATTGGGGGAGGACTAGTCTCGGTGATGGTGGCAGGTGCTTCTTTTACGGGGGCGGGTGCCAATGGTTCGGTTGGTTCTGGGGGGGGGATCTGGTCCGCAGCCGGTGGCGGTGTGCTCAAGATGGGCATTTGTGAGAGTTGCTGCATCAGGTCGGTTTTTGAGATCGGGATTTTAATACGGTATGAGGTGCTTCTGACTTCGATGACTGCATCGGTGCCTTCAACACGGATCAATCGGTGCTTACTGCCGGCCGGCACATCGACGGTGAGGCCGGTGCTTGAATCCTTGAATGGGATATTGGCAAAGATGGTGACTTCTTTGGGAAGTTGATCGGGGCGAAGAGTCGAGGGGTCGATATCGAGGATTGGGGCATCTGCCAGATTGTGGCCGACCCCATAAGGGATGCCTGTGAGGGGGAAGCGAAGTTGTGGTTCGAACTTGTAGCCAAGGTAGGCAGCAAGACCGACAAGGATGACAGCGATGAGTTGTTTCATGGAACAGGTAAGAGGTTGGAAAATATCAATGATCGGCGGTCTGGAGGTGGCTGAGTGCCTTGGCGAAGCTGGATTTTTGGAGATAGTGGCGGAGTTGGGAATCGATGTGATTTTGGTTTTCCGAGTGCCATGCGGTGATGGCCTCGGATACCTCGCGTAGCGCATCGAGGTGGGCAGCAGGGTCGCGATCGCGCCATGGGTGGTCGGCGATCACCGCCTCACGGCGTTTGAGCAAATTGATGAGCTGCTGATGCATATGGGATGATTCAAGCACGGATCGTGTTACGAGCCAATGTCATTGTTGGCAAACCCGCGCTTGCCGCAGGGGGCTGATTTGATAGGAAAGCTCCGTGGCGCAGTCGAGTGATGTGAGAGAAGTCCTGCAGTACATTCCCCAGTTTCGGGGAAAGGTATTCCTTGTTTTGGTAGAGGCTGGCCTGCTGCCGGAGCCTGCGGTGGCCGAAACGCTACTGGATTTGGCGGTGTTGGAGGATCTAGGGGTCAAGCTGGTGCTGGGTGTCCTGGGGGGAGATCTCAAGGATTTGTACGACTGGACGCTCGAGTGCGAGATCATGGCGGCGCGGGTGACGCGGCCGATTGCGGATCGCGGGGCGGTGAGCGAGGTGATGGAAATTTTGGGACGTGGCCAATCGGCTGTGATCGATGCCTCCTTGGTGGGCCCGCTTGATGAGCCGGTGGTGAATTTTGCGAAGGGCATCGGCGTGGCAAAAATCATCACGCTGTTAGAGGAGGCTATATTGATTGATGGTCATCCGGCGCATGCGATCCGCGCGGCGGAGGCAGAATCGTTGGTTGCGCGGACGGATGAGGCAGGAGCGGTATTGTTGAGAGCGGCGGCGAAGGCATGTGTGAGCGGCGTGCCGCGAGTGCATGTTCTCAATGGCCGGCGCCAGGGCGTACTGGTTGATGAATTGTTTTCCAACGAAGGGGTGGGCACGATGGTACACGCAGACAGCTATCGCGTGATACGTCCTTTGCGTGAGGAGGATATTCCTGAGTTGCTGGGCATGATTGGCAGGTCGGTGCGCCGGACGAAATTGGTCGAGCGGACTTATGAGGACATTCAGTCAAAGATCTGCGACTTTCATGTGCTTGCGATCGACGACAATGTTGTTGGTTGCGTGGCATTGCACGAGTATCCTGCGGAGGCATGTGCGGAAGTCGCGTGCTTGTATGTCAAGCAGGCGCATGAGCGGCGGGGTTATGGTATCGAGTTGGTGAAGCATGCCGAGGAGGTTGCTAAAGGCCGTGACATTCCGCGGGTGTTTGCATTGAGCAACCGTGCAGCAGATTTTTTCATTCACCGGCTTGGTTACAGCGAGGCAACGCTTGAGGTGTTGCCTGCGTTGCGGCGCCAGCAATACGAAGCGAGCGGACGGGACTCGCGGGTGTTGTCGAAGGTATTTTGAGGGTGTTTCGCAGCAAGGGTGTCGTATGGGCTTGGAAGGCGCGGCGAATTGGAGCGGACCTTTGGAGAAAGGTCCCTGCTAAAGAGGTCTCAGCCGAAGAGAGAGGCGGCTAGGGAATTGATCGCGTCCGGTGGGTGGGCGGCGGAGAGGCTGATGCGGAGTCGCGCAGTGTTGCGCTGAACGGTGGGATAGCGGATCGCGGGGACGAGGAAGCCAGCGTCGATGAGTGCGTTGGCGGTTGAGAGTGCCGCTTCGTTGGATCCGAGGATGTGGGCGATAATCGAAATTTGTGAATCG
>CAIVXP010000140.1 GCA_903909905.1 Akkermansiaceae bacterium | reverse complement strand
GCGGATCCTTACCTGCGCAATCTGGCTGAGGGCATCAGTCATGCGCGCACCTCGATGCTCGCAGCGATGCAGCTCGATGCGATGCGCCTGATCGAAAAATCCGAGGCGCGCATGTGGGTGATCAGCACGCTCATCACGCTGGCGCCGCGTTTGGGCCTGTTGGGCACGGTGGTCGGCATTATGGGGTCGTTTTCGTTTGTCGGTGATGAATCGCTGGCACCCTCGAAAGTTTCTGGCGGTATTGCCGAGGCCTTGATCGCGACCGCCTGCGGCATCGCCATCGCGATCCTTTGCCTGCTGCCGTACAACTTTTTCCGCAAGCGGGTTTCATCGCTGCGTGGGTCTCTCGAGCGATGGATCAATCACAGCGAACTCTTGGTCAAATCCGCCAAGGAGCATGGTCATGACCTTGAAAATTTTTCCCCGAACAAGTCCGCACGCTGATGCCGGTAAAGCTCCAATCGCAGAGTGGTGATGACGAGGGCGATGAAGCCCGCATCGAGATCATCCCTCTGATCGACATCATGTTTTTCCTGCTCGCCGCATTCATGTTGGTGAGCCTGAGCATGACGCATGTGCGGCGGGTACCGATCAATCTTCCTACCGCTTCGAGCGCGCAGGAGGAAACGACAACGCCGCCGATCCAGATCGCGATCGATGCCGAGGGCGTGACGACATGGGATAGCAAGGTGGTGACGCTTTCCGAGATCACGACGCGTTTGAAATCGGCGGTGGCCGGTGGTGATTCGCGCGTGATGATTTCGGCGGATGCCGAGACGCGTCACCGCCAGGTCGTGGGTGTGCTCGATGCGGTGAAGGCTGCTGGCGTGGAAAAGGTAGGCATTGAAACGCGTGAGGTGAAAAACTGATTTCTCATGAATGCGCGCACTATCACATGGATCAATGCCATCGGCTGTTTGTTGCTGGTGTCCTTGGTTGTGGTGCAATGGCGCGGCGAATATGTTTCGGGTCGTGAGCTGGTGGGTTTGAGAACCTTACTGGCCGAGGCCAACGCCAAGACGGCGGAGGAAACCGCCCGTTGCTTGGCGCTTGAGCGTGATCTTCAAGTGCTCAAGGAAGCGGCCGAGCAATCGGGCAAAGCGGTTGAGTCGGGTAAGTCGGTGGCGATGACCAAGGACGCGCGCATTGCCGAACTTGAGGCGGCGCTCAAGCAAGCGGGTGGCGATGTTGGCAAGTGGCAGGCGGCCATCGCGCAGCGGGACGATCGCATTCGCAAGCTCGAGGCCGAGGTCGCAGAGGCACGGCGGCGGCTGAATGAAGCCGTTGCGAAGCTCAAGGCGGCGGGTGCGCGGTGATTTGCATGCCTTCCGATTTTTCTACGGGATCAAAGTTCTTGGCGCGTCGGTCGTGATGCCGCAAGGTCCGTGGCGATCCGGATGAGCACGGTTTTGGAAACGATTGATGGCGGCACGCGATATCTGGAGAAGCGCGGCATCGAAGACGCGCGTCGCAACATGCAGATCATGGTCGCGCATCAGTTGGCATGCACGCGGATGCAGCTTTACACGCAGTTTGATCGGCCACTTGGCGAAAGCGAGTTGGTGCCCTTGCGCGAAATGCTCAAGCGCCGTGGCGAAGGCGTGCCCTTGCAGCATGTGCTGGGCGTGGTTTCATTTCATCATCGCGATTTCAAATCCGATTCACGCGCGTTGATTCCGCGGCCGGAGACTGAAGAGCTGGCCGAGTGGATTCTTTCGATGTCGATGGGCGATGATCTCAAGGTGCTCGACATGGGTTGCGGATCGGGCGTGCTCGGGCTCACCCTTGCGGCTGAGCGACCGACTTGGCAGGTGACTCTTGCTGACATTTCGGAAGATGCGCTGACCCTGGCGAAGGAAAATGCGGCGGCGCTTGGAATTGGCAGCGCGCGCTTTTTGCGTAGCGATTTGTTCTCGGCCGTCGAGGGTGAGTTCGATGGCATCGTCGCGAATCTGCCCTATGTGCCGGAGAGCGAGCGGGCGAGCCTTTCGCGTGAGGTCATGCACGATCCGGCCCTGGCATTGTTTGGCGGGGCTGACGGTCTCGAGGTCATTCGCCGCTTTATTCCTGAGGCATTTCGGCGCTTAAGGCCCGGTGGCTGGATGGTTTTGGAAATCGGGCACGATCAGGCTTCACAGGTGGAGGAAATTCTCCGAAGCTCCGGCTTCGCCGACATCGAAGTGAAAACCGACCTCTCCGGAGTGGCGCGTTTCCCCTTCGCCCGCCGGCCAATTGCATAGACCCGAATTTATTTCATGGATAAACTCATTGTTCACGGCGGCGCGACCCTGCGTGGGTCGATCAACATTTCTGGTTCGAAGAACGCGTCATTGCCGATTCTTGCAGCGACGCTGTTGACCGGTGAGCCATGCATCATTCGCCGCGTGCCGGATGTCTCGGATACGAATTACATGATCCAAATCCTCAGCGCATTGGGGGCGGATGTGGAGCGTTCGTCGGGCACGGTGCGGATCAACTGCGCCGAGATTTCCGATGTCGCGCCCTACGATCTCGTGCGCCGCATGCGGGCATCCATTTGCGTGATGGGTCCACTGCTGGCGCGCAAGGGCCGGGCGGTGGTTTCACTGCCTGGCGGCTGCGTGATTGGGGACCGTCCCGTGGATCTTCACTTGCGCGGGCTTGAGGCCTTGGGTGCGAAGGTTGAGGTCGAGGGTGGCAACATTTTGCTGACGGCAAAGAATGGTTTGCGTGGTGCGGAAATCGATCTTCGCGGCACGCACGGACCGACGGTACTTGGCACCGACAATGTCATGATGGCGGCCACGCTGGCTGATGGCATCACCATCATCGAATCGGCAGCAGCCGAGCCGGAGGTGCTCGATCTCGCGAATTTCCTCAATGCGATGGGTGCGAAAATTACCGGTGCTGGCACGCGGCGTATCGTGATCGAGGGCGTGAAGGAGCTTCATGGCGTCGAGCACACGGTGATTCCCGATCGCATTGAAGCAGGCACCTTCATGGCTGCTGCGGCGATTGCCGGCGATGGCGTGCGCCTCAACCGCGTTTCGCGCGAGCACCTCAAGGCAATCACGGCTGCGATCGAAGAGTCCGGCCATCGCGTCGAATTCAATGAAGCTGGCGACTCATGCGTCATTCATCGCGGCGATCAAACGCGCGGTGTCGATCTCGTGACCGCTCCTTATCCTGGCTACCCGACCGACATGCAGGCGCAGATGACCGCGCTGCTGGCGACAACGCCGGGGATCAGTGTGATCAAGGACACCATTTTCCCGCAGCGTTTCATGCATTGCGCCGAGCTCAAACGCATGGGTGCCGACATTAAGGTCGATGCGGGCACGGCGGTGGTGCGCGGTGTCGCGGGCTTGTCTGCAGCGCCGGTGATGGCTTCCGATTTGCGCGCATCGGCTGCACTGGTGCTCGCGGCCTTGAAGGCCAAAGGCAGCACGGAGATCAGCCGCCTTTATCACATCGACCGTGGCTACGAGCACATCGATGAAAAGCTGCTCATGCTCGGCGCCAATGTGGAGCGGGTAAAAGATTGAGGTGGCGCCTCGGACATCGAGGCAAGTGGCGGAGCGGCATGATGGGCTTGGTCTTTTTTCCAAAATCGCCGGTGATTTGATTTTTGCGTTTTCGCAGGTGGGTGAATGGGCATTACTTGGGCATGCGATACAATGAAAAGCTGCGACAGCGAATTGGTGAAACGGGTTCGCGCCTGTGTGTGGGGCTTGATCCGCGGCCGGGTGAGGGTGGTGTGAAGGTGGCGCGTGAGCTGATGCTACGAGTCATCGAGCAGACGGCGCCCTATGCGGCGGCATTCAAGCCGAACATGGCCTACTTCGAGGCGATGGGGATTGAGGGCATTCGCTTGCTGGACGAGTTGCTCAAGGGGATGCCCAAGGAAGTGCCGGTGATTCTCGACGCCAAGCGCAGTGATATCGGCGAG
>CAIVXP010000139.1 GCA_903909905.1 Akkermansiaceae bacterium | reverse complement strand
TTTGGCGAATAGGCCTCGCCGAGCGATGCCTTCCAAAACGCCGAGCTGCCCATCACGCGGTTGAAAACATAGATGATCAAGAGCGCCGCAGCGATAAGCCCTGCGCCGGCGTGCTGACCAAGTGTTGCGATGAAGTGGACCACCACTCGGCGGTGCCTGAATGCCGTGATGATTGCCGCAAGGGCAAACGCACCAGCAACCCATGCTTCAGGAAAACGCAAGTGCAGCATGCCGGAAACGAAGTCTTCGATCTCACCCGCGAAGGCGGCCATCAGACCAAGACCCAACACGCGGCACACTGGTCGATAGACGCCGGCATGTGGCGAGGCTCCGAACATCATGACCGCCGATGCCGCCAGCAGAAAGGCTTGAAGCAACTCGACCGTGCCACGTTCAAGTGGTGCGGAAGGGCGGTTTGGCAACCAAGCGGGCAGCAGGATCGCCACCGAGCCGGCACTGATCAGCAGAATACGCAGCAAGGTTCGCGAGAAGGACGGATTCCTCTGGGGCTTGGGCGGCGCGTCAAACATCACATGCTTTTTATCGCTCACCGCATGCCTGTGCAAGGCCGCAACGATGGCAAAGTGGATTGTGGTGAGGCATGGCAAACAAACCACACATCTCGCAATTGGGAATTGGGAGAATGAGGGCGGGCTCGTGGCGACATGCATCAGGCGGCGGTTGCTTGATCTTTTTTTTGCATCGCCAAGCAATCTACGCGTTCACGGATTGGACGGATGTGGAGTGGCATTCGATGATCTACCCACGATCCCTCCCGACATCCGATGAATTTGAAATATTTGTGCCTGCCGATTTTGACGATTGCCGCGATGGCTCAGAGCAGCGTGCAAGCTGCGGAAATTTCGACTCGGATTGCAGATCCGACGCCATGGTCGACCGGTGGCGGCATGTTGGAACAGATGGTGCCGACGGATTTAAACATCAAAGGCGGCATGAATTTCGCACTGCAAGTCGGTTCGATTTACGACTCGAATTTCTTCCTCGATGAAACCAACGGCGAAAACGAGACTTCTTTCTACGCTACGCCATTGATCGAATATATCTCCGATCCAGAGGGTGGCGCCAAATCTTCTTTCACGGTGAGCTATGGGCCTTCGTTTCGCGCTTACAACGAGAACTCCGAGTTCAACGATGTGGATCATGTGGGTGAAGTGATGTGGACGATCCGCGGATCGAGGACTGAGCTGACGCTTTACAGCCGCTACAACGAGCTTTCGGGAACCGATCGTCTGAGTGGCGATTTTGTGAATGGCTCGTTGTTCACCGGTGGCATGCGACTGGAGCGCCGGCTGGCATCGCGCACAATCGGCTTCCTCGGAGCGTCAACGGCGATCTCGGATTATTCCCAGGATGACTTTCAAGGTGCGGAGGTCGATAGTGTTTTTCTCGGGGGCTTGTGGGAGGCGACTCCGCGCACGGCCTTTGGTTCATCCGTCAGGTACTCGCACATATCGGGAGACGGCGTGCCTGATACCGATGCGTGGGCGCTGCTCATGGAGGTGCGTCATATTGTAAGCAGTCGCATCAATCTCTCTGCATCGATCGGCCCGGAATACGCACAGAATGACGGAGATCAGGACCGCTTGGGAGTGACGGGATTTTTGAAAGGAACTTATAATTTTGCGGAGCGTTGGTCGTGGATCAATTCCATACGGCACGCCTTGGTGCCCACCTCCTCAAGCGTCAATCAGTTGGTCGACGACCTCGTGGTGTCGACCACGCTGCAGCGTTCATTGGAGCAGGGTTCGATCGGCGGTGGGCTTGAGTATCGCTACTCGGAATTTGTCAATATCGGCAGCGGAGCCGACCTCCGCAGCGATGAACAAAACCTCGCGTTTGTTCTTTCGTGGTCCCGGCCATTGTTCACCGAGCGATTGGCGCTCGATGCCAGCGCGCGCTATGCCTTCAACTCGGGTCGCTCGGATTGGGAGCAGTTTCTCTTCGCGCTCGGGTTGAGGTCGTCGTTTTAGGGTTCCCGCAAGGTCCCTGCTATTGTTTGATGAAATGGATTCGCATCCTGAGTCGAATGCGGCATGATCCGGAGCGTGACCCGATTTCTCATGCCATGCCTGCTTGCCGCGCGGCCAAAAACTTTGCCTGCGGCGATCGTTCCGGTGTGGGCTGGCTGCGTGTTGGCGTGGAAAATTACCGGTCATTTTGACCTCACACTCGCATGGCTCACGCTCGCGGGATCGTTGTGCATTCAGATCGCGACGAATTTTTTCAACGATGCGATTGATGCCCGCAAGGGCGCTGATACCGAGCGTCGGCTTGGTCCGCGTCGGGTCACTGCATCGGG
The DNA here is from genome assembly GCA_903909905.1 of Akkermansiaceae bacterium. Classification (GTDB taxonomy): domain Bacteria; phylum Verrucomicrobiota; class Verrucomicrobiia; order Verrucomicrobiales; family Akkermansiaceae; genus Luteolibacter. Next base: position 7,839 of record CAIVXP010000139.1, on the reverse strand, counting down.
CATGTTGAAGCCGGTAATGGTGATGGGTATCGCTTTCGGGTTTTTGATCCTCGCAGTACTTTGCGGTCATCAACTTTATCAGGAACGTGGTTGGCCGATTCTTGTTATCGGCATTCCATCGCTGTTTCTCGCGTACGGTTACACGGGTGGGCCTGTGCCACTTGCTTATCGTGGACTTGGTGAGTTGTTCGTGATTTTGTTTTTCGGGTTCGTTGCCGTGGCGGGCACGGTGTTCATCCAGACCGGAGGGTGGCCGCGCGAATCATTGCTGCTTGGTTTGCAAATTGGTCTGCTCTCCGCCGTTTTGATTTCGATCAACAACTTCCGCGACCGCGATGAAGATGCAAGCACCGGCAAGGGTACGCTGGCGGTACGCTTCGGCCCGAAATTTGCCGCAGCAATGATCTGGCTGGAAATCAAGATCGCGGCCTTTGCGGGGCTCGCATGGATCGCATTTGGCAAACCCATGCTGATGTTTGCCAGTCTGCCGGTATTGCTGTTGGGCGCGCGCATCATCTGGGGCGTGCTGATTTTGCCGCCGGGCCCATCATTCAACCGCCTGCTTGCGCTTGCGGGCTTGCAGCTGATCCTCTTCGCGGCGCTGTTTCATTTTGCCGCTACACTTTGATTTCGCATCATGCAACCCAACGAGTCGCCGACCTTCATCTCGCGCTACCGCCTCAAGGCGCGGAAGTTTCTCAATGCCGTGTCCGCGCGCACAAGTTTTGATGGTGTATTGATTCGCATCGATGACGGCTACGGCTGCATACACCCGTGGCCGGAGCTTGGTGATCCGCCCTTGGAGAAATGTCTTTCCGATCTTGCTGGCGCGCGGCGTTGGCCGATCGTGCGTCGTGCCATTCGTTGTGCCGAATACGATCGTGCTGCGCGGCAGTTCGAGCATTCGTTGTTTGAGGAAATGGAAGTGCCGCAAAGCCACGCCACGCTAGTGGCAATGAATGCCGCCGAACTCGGCCACGCGATGGAAGCGGGGTTTTCCACAGTGAAGCTCAAGGCCGGACGCGACCTGCAAGCGGAGATGAAGTTTCTTGATGAAATGAGCCTAGAATTTCCATTGCTGCGATGGCGTTTGGATTTCAATGAATCGCTGGCGCCGGATGCGGCGGCGGAATTTCTTACAGAACTTGGTGAAAAGGCGCGGTCGGCGATCGATTTCATCGAAGACCCATTTCCCTACTCCGATTCGTCATGGCGCGCTTTGCATCAGAAAATGCGTATGCCGCTGGCAGTGGATCGCGAAGCTTCTACGCAAAGTTCGGCCGCGCAGGTGATGGTGATCAAACCCGCGATCGATGAGCCATTTCTCCTGGCCGAAGCGGCCATCGCTCACCGCCAGAAAGTCGTGCTCACGAGCTACATGGATCACCCGCTCGGGCAAACATTTGCCGCATGGGAAGCGGCACGACTTGGTCTGCAATTTCCTGGCTTGCCCGGGCTTTGTGGTTTGCAAACACATCACCTCTTTGAGCCCGATGCCTTCACCGAATGCCTCGACCCATGGTCGCCCGACTTCACGGCGCCCGAAGGCAACGGGTTGGGTTTTGATGATCTCTTGGATGCACTGCCATGGACCCGGCTTCATTGATGCATAGCGATTTTTGGAACGACTCTGCGCCTTGTGCGGCGGGTCGTTTTACAGGTGCAATTCCGGATCTTGCCGAGCTCCGCGCGCAGGTGCTTTTCGAAACATCCGGCAGCAGCGGCAAACCGAAATGGATTGCGTTGGGTAAACATGCGTTGCGTGTTTCGGCGGACGCGGTGAATGCCCACCTTGATGTCACGGTAAGCTCTTGCTGGGGCCTCGCGCTGCCACTGCATCATGTCGGCGGCTTTGGCGTCGCCTCGCGCGCGTTTGCTGCGGGCTGCCGTCTTGAACATTTCGCCCCGCGGTGGCAGCCGGAAACATTCACGCGATGGATCGCTGATTTTCAAATCACTCACACCTCGCTTGTGCCTACCCAAGTGCATGATCTCGTCGCAGGTCAACATCGCGCGCCACAGGGTCTTCGCGCCATCGTTGTCGGTGGTGGCCGACTCGACACAACCACGGGTCGGGCCGCCAGAGCGCTTGGTTGGCCGGTGCTCGCGAGCTATGGCATGACTGAGGCCGCATCGCAAATCGCCACGCAACCGCTTGCCGCGCTCGACGCGCCTTATGAATCGGCACCGATTCCAGTTCTGCCGATTTGGCAAACGAAGTTTGGCGATGATGATCAACTTCTCATTGCTGGCCCAGCCTTGTTTTCCGGAACGCTTATCTGCGATGGCGAGGCATGGATCTATCATGCACGGAGCTTGCCGTGGCACGAAACTCGCGATCGCGTGCAACTCGAAGCACGAGGCATCACGCCGCTCGGCCGCATCGATTCTATGGTGAAAGTGCTCGGCGAACTCATCGACCCGCAATCGATCGAGCATGAACTTCTTACGCTTTCAAATGGCAAACTTTCACCACAGCGCATCGCGGTCATTGCCGTTCCCGATCCACGCGGTGAGCACGCGCTGGTGCCGGTTTTCGATGCCTCCGTGGATCGCGACCTGATGCGTCAAATTCTCGCATATTATTCTGAGGGTGCCCCCGGCCCCCGCCGCTTGCGTCAACCGGTGATCCTCGAGCCGTTGCCGCTGAGCCCACTCGGCAAGCCGCTACGCGCGGAAATCCTGCGCATGATTTGCGAATAGCCCAATACCGCTAATGTAAACCCGAACTAGGCATTCAGCCTTCAAGCATGTTTTCCCCTTTCGAGATACCTCCAGCAAAGCCATGCGAGGCCCCATGAAGTGAGAGCGAAGGAGAGGAGCCTTAATGACAGCCACGGACCTTGGAAAAATGGACCCCATAGTTGGGGCGTGATCCAGCCAAGCAGCAGGGGGGCGGTGGAATGAAAAAGATAGAGCCCAAAGCTAAGCTGGCCGACATGTTGAACGGCCGGGTGATCGAGGAAGCTCCCGATGCTGCCGCCGATGCCAGCAAGCGTGGATGAGATGAGTCCTGCAAATGCGATAGCTATCAAAGTCTGCTGCAGGTACTGCAACCCTGCGATCTGATGATCCATTTCATTGAGCGAATACAGCGCGACATAACCGACGAGAGCAATCCATGCGATGCGTGTGAGCCCTTTGTTGCCAATCGGCATGCCCCTATCCATTGCCCATGCGAGTAGCGCGCCGACACCAAAGTAATCTAACGCCGAGCTGGTAATCGCCTCGGCATGATAAATGCGCGGAAATCCATGCTCGCAAATCAGCCGCGAGAGGGGTGCGATCGCGATGGAGCCAAGAAACAGCGTTGCCAGCCAGCGTCGCGGCACAAAGAACACCAGCAGAGGCCAGCAGAGATAGAACTGCACTTGGATCGCCAAAGTCCAAAACGGGGCGGATCCACTGGGCCATTTCGGCATTGTGGCCATGTGGAAATTTGAAAGGTGCGAAAAATACGCGATGGCATGATGCCGGATGTCACTCGCTCCGAGCAACATTGCAAAAATCATCGCCGAGTAACACGGCCAGAGAATCCGCATCATGCGCCGTTTCGCAAACCGCCGGTAGGCTTGCCATTTCCAAGATCCAGCCTCAGCCTCGCCGCGTGTTCTTTCCCACAACAAAATCCGCGTGATTAGGAATCCGGTAAGCGTGAGGAAGAAAAACAAGCCGATCTCAAAAGGGAAGGGGCCACGCCACTCGCGAGGCGCCCAGTGGAGCCACATCACGCCGGTCACCGCCAGCGCACGCCAGCCATCGAGCTGGGTATTGCGCTTTGCCTCAGACATGAGGCTCTTCTCCCATGCGAAAAACCACGAGGCAAGGGGAATTGCCCCCGCGCTACCACATCGCACATCTGTGATTTTTCCCGGTCTGTGACGAACCTCCTCTTACCGCTTGACGCGATTTCGCTCAGCCCGATAGCTTGGCGCTAGCAAGGAAGTGGCATTCGGCCCCCTCCGCCCACCCATCAACAAATCCTTCTTACCGTGGACCTCCAAGAAATCCGCCGCATCGTTGAACTCATGAATGAGCATGGTCTCACTCAATTTGATCTGACCAAGAAGGACTTCCAGCTCAAGCTCAAGAAAGGAACCGATGTCGATGAGCTGCGCGGTTTGCTTGCGAGTCTACCTGCACCTGCTGCGCTTCCTGTCCACGCTGCACCTGCCGCTTTGCCAGCAGCTGGAGCAGCCCCCGCGCAGGCTCCTGCCGCGGCGGATGGCATCGAAATCAATTCGCCGATGGTCGGCACCTTTTACCAAAAGCCTGCGCCGGACGCCCCCAGCTTCGTCGAGGTTGGTTCGGTCGTTTCGGTCGGTCAGACGGTTTGCATCATCGAGGCAATGAAGGTGATGAATGAAATCAAGTCCGAGGTCTCAGGCACGATCACCGCCATCATCGCACAAGATGGCAAGCCGGTGCAGTTCGGTGATGTGCTTTTCCGCATCAAGTGATCGATCGCTCGCTTTTCGCTGATTTCATCCCATTTCCATCATGTTCAAACGCGTCCTGGTAGCCAACCGCGGCGAAATCGCCCTTCGCATCATCCGCGCCTGTCGCGAGCTCGATATTCAATCGATCGCGGTCTATTCCGAAGCGGATGTCGATTCGATGCATGTTCAGCTCGCTGATGAAGCGGTCTGCATCGGATCCGCCTCGAGCAAGGAGTCCTACCTCAAAATGGATCGCATCATCGCCGCGGCGGAGATCACCGGTGCCAATGCCATTCATCCGGGCTACGGATTTCTCTCCGAAAACGCACGCTTCGCGGAAATTTGCGAATCGGCCGGCATCACCTTCATCGGGCCATCGGCCAAGGTGATCTCGATGATGGGTGACAAAGCGACCGCCCGTGCAACAGCGGTAGCCAATGGCGTGCCGGTCACTCCTGGTTCGGAAATCATGTCGGATGCTAATGCCGCCTTGGCGGAAGCCAAGCGCATCGGGTTCCCGGTGATGATCAAGGCCACGGCCGGTGGCGGTGGTCGCGGCATGCGTCCTTGCTTCAATGAAGAGGAATTCATCGGCCTTTTCCAACAAGCCTCCAACGAGGCGGTGGCTTGTTTCGGCAATGGCGACTGCTATCTGGAAAAACTCGTGCTCAACCCGCACCATGTTGAGTTTCAGATCATTTGCGATTCGCATGGCCACTTCATCCATCTTGGCGAGCGCGATTGCTCGATGCAGCGTCGCAATCAGAAGATCATCGAAGAATGCCCTTCGCCTCTGCTCACGCCCGAGCTTCGCAAGCGCATGGGTGATGCATCGGTGAATCTCGTCCGCAACATCGGCTATCAGAATGCCGGCACCATCGAGTATCTGGTCGATGAAAAGGGTGAGAATTTCTACTTCATGGAAATGAACACGCGGATCCAGGTCGAGCACCCGGTCACCGAAGAGGTGATGGGCTGCGAGCTGATCAAGGAGCAGATCCGGGTGGCGGCAGGCGAGTCGCTCTCGCACCATGTGCTGCAAGCTAGTCCTCGGGGGCATTCGATCGAGTGCCGCATCAATGCCGAGGATCCATACAACAATTTCACGCCAAGCCCTGGCACCATCGAGCTGTGGTACGCGCCAGGCGGCAAAGGTGTGCGGGTCGATACGCACGTCTACTCCGGTTACACCGTGCCGCCACACTATGACTCGATGATAGCCAAGCTCATCGTCACCGCCTCCACCCGCGAGATTGCCATCGCCCGTATGAGACGCGCACTCGGTGAGTTCACAATCCGCGGCATCAAGACGACGATTCCTTTCCAGCTGGAAATCATCAATCACCCGGATTTCATCAAAGGCCATTACGATATCGGATGGGTCGGGCGCTACCTCGAGGAGCGCAAAGCCTGAGCGCGAATTATCTCGCCCGCTGACTCATGACCGGTGACCGCTCCGCCGATTGGAAGCTCTACGCAATCCTCGATCTCGGCTATGTTGCGGAGAGCGATCGACTGGCAACGACATTAAAACTCATCGCCGGTGGCGCCGATGTGCTACAGCTTCGCGCGAAGGGTCGCGACCACGGTGAGATTCGCGATGTCGCGAAAGAAATTTTCCCGATCTGCCGCGCGACCGGCGTGCCGTTCATCATCAACGATTACGCGGAGCTTGCTGCCGAACTCGATGCCGATGGCGTGCACATCGGCCAAGACGACGGCCCTTTGGCTGCCGCGCGCGAAATGATCGGCTCGGGAAAAATCATCGGCCGCTCGACCCACTCGCTCGCCCAGGCGCGCGCAGCCCTCGACGAAGGTTTCGATTACATCGGATTCGGACCGCTGTTTCCCACACCCACGAAACTTGGCCGCCCCGGCATTGGGCTTGCAGACATCTCGACGATGCAATGCGATGTCGGCGGTAAGATTCCCGCCTTCTGCATCGGCGGCATCAAAAGAGCAAACTTGCCAGAGGTCATCGCCGCTGGTGCAAGGCGCGTGGTGATCGTATCGGACCTCCTGACAGCTGGGGATGTCGAGTCCGCCACCAGAGAAGTCCGCGAAATCATTGCTAGGGGCTGATTTCCAGAAATCGCGCGATTTGTGGTTGGAGTTGGCGGCTGGATCTTGAATGCTCGCGCGGTCAGCTCGGGCTAATGCATTTTTCACCTTTCACTACCATGTCGAATTTGAATCCTAAAATTGTCATCGGCGGCACGATTGCCATCGACCATGTGAAAACTCCCGACGCGGAGGCCACCCATTTGCTCGGCGGCTCGGCGGCCTACGCGGCGCTGGCGGCATCATTTTTTACGCAACCTGTTTCGCTGGTCGGCATCATCGGTCATGATTTCCCGCAACAGCATCTCGATATGCTCGAAGGGCGCGGCGTGTGCCTCAAGGGAGTCGAGAGGTCGCCGCATGAGTCGTTCACCTGGTCGGGCGAATATCACACCAACATGAACGAGCGTACGACCCACCGCGTCGGCCTCAATGTCTTGGAAAACTGGCAGGTCCGTATCCCCGAGGAACTCCGCGCCGCCAACATCGTTGTGCTCGCCAACATGTCGCCGGACAACCAACTGGAAATGCTCGGCCAGATGGATAAGGGGAAATCGCCAGATGAAAAACCATTTATCATCGCCGACACCATGGATCTCTGGATCAACATCGCGAATGAGCGCTTGCACGATGTCCTGCCGCATCTCGATCTCTTTGTGCTTAATGAGGGAGAAGCGCGCGAGCTCGCTAGTACGCACAACCTCGTCAAGGCTGGGCGAATGCTGCTCGACAAAGGCCCGCGCCATGTGGCGGTGAAGCTCGGTGAGTTCGGAGCGATGCTGTTTTCTGCCAACGGCTGCGAGGCGCCGGAGATTTTCCGTGCAAGCGCATGGCCGCTTGAGACCGTCGCCGATCCGACCGGCGCGGGTGACACTTTCCTCGGAGCGATGGCCGGCTTCCTCGGCACCAGCGGCCAGCGTTCCTACGACACCTCATTGCTGCGCCAAGCAATCGTGCAAGGCTCGATGCTGGCGTCTTTCACTTGCGAAGCTTTCTCAACTCGCCGCCTCGAATCCCTCTCGCCAACCGACCTCGCTGAGCGCCTGCGCCTTTTCCGCGAGGCGACGCATTGGTGATCCAAATGGTCAAACACGCAGTCGCAGATCCCGTCCGCTCCATAGGATACCGGCTGCGGGACGCGCGCTGCCTCTCAATTTCCGCGCGCCGTCTTTGCGCCGCGGGCTGAAGCGTTCCCTCGCGCCGCCGAAGACTTCGTTGACAAATGCCTTGCTGCCAATCACCGCGCCATCGGTGAAATATCGCACGCGACAGCGCAGCATCGTTGCCATGCCAAGATCGGGCAACACGGTGCCGTTTTCTTTCGCTTCGAGGGCTTCTG
>CAIVXP010000138.1 GCA_903909905.1 Akkermansiaceae bacterium | reverse complement strand
CAAGCCCGGCTCGATCGACTTCCCGGAGTCGGTGATCGACATGCTTTCCGGCGGACTCGGCCAACCCGACGGCGGCTGGCCGGCCGATGTCCAGAAGGTCGTGCTCGGCAACAAAAAAGCTACCACCAAACGCCCCGGCGAGCTGGCCGGGCCGGTCGACCTCGTCGAAACCCGCGCCACGCTCTCGAAAAAACTCGGCCGCCTGGCCAGCGACGACGACCTCTACTCGCACCTGATGTACCCGCAGGTGTTTGCCGACTTCAACGCGTTCCGCGCGAAGTACGATGACCTTAGTAGTTTGCCCACCAGTGCGTTCTTTTACGGTTTGCAGATCGGCGAGGAAATCGAGGTCGAGATCGATCCCGGCAAGATCCTCATCATCAAGCTCATCTCGATCGGCGAGGCGGATTCCGCCGGGCGCCGGGCGCTTTTCTACGAGCTCAACGGCATGCCGCGCGAATCGGTGGTGCTCGACAACTCGCTCAAGTCGGTTTCGAAGGCGTCCCGCGTCAAGGGCGAGCCGGGCAATCCGGCCCAAGCCTGTGCGCCGATGCCGGGCATGGTGACCGAGGTCGCCGTCTCCACCGGCCAGGAAGTGAAGGCCGGCGACAAGCTTGTCGTGCTCGAGGCGATGAAGATGCTTACCACGGTCAGCGCCGCAGCCGACGGCACAATTGGCGAAATCTTCGTGCAAAAAGGCGATCAAGTCGACAGCGACGATCTGCTGGTGAAGTTGTTAACCGCATAAGACTCAAATATTTTCCCGATGAAAAAATCTCCCATCAAATTCAAGGCCCGCCGTTCGCCATTGGCTTGCGGGGTCTTGGCTTTTGCGATGTTTTCATCGTGCACCGCGCCATCGACGAATCAGGCGCAGGTGCCGCGTGACGCGTTGATGCCGGAGTCGCTTTCGGATCCGATCGAGCCTTTCAACCGCGGCGTGTGGGGATTCAATCGCGGGCTTATGCACGGTTTTTTGCATCCGCTCTCGGCAGGGTACCGCGCTTTAGTCCCGGCGCCGGCGCGTCAATCGGTGAGAAATTTTTCGCGCAATATCACTTATCCCGGCCGCCTGCTGAACCACGCGCTGCAAGGCCGCTGGTCCGGCGCCGGCGATGAGTCGCTGCGATTTCTCTGCAACACGACCGCAGGCGTCGGCGGACTCTTTGATGTTGCCAGCCGCTGGAAGATTGGGCGATCCGAGGCGGACTTTGCCCAGACCTTCAACCAATGGGGCTGGAAGCCGGAAAACTTTGTGGTGCTGCCATTTCTCGGGCCGAGCAGCGATGCGGAAACTTTAGGACTCATCGCCGACAAGGCTGCCGAACCGACGACCTACATCACGGCTGTGCGCGGCGTCTCGGGATTCTGCACCTTCAATCGCTTGAGCGAATCGGCCGACGATGCCGCGCGCTTGCTGAGCGCCGAGGCAGATTCGTATGAGTTGGCTAAGGCCACGATTTCCGGCATCGCAAATGCGAATTTCACCAATCACCGCCATTACGAAGCGGCGGACCAAGCGACGCTCGAGACCCTCGGTGTCGCCGCAATCCGATGCGAGTCATCGTCATTTCCTTTCAAAGGTCGCGTGATGAGCGTGCGTATCGACTCGACCGGCAAATCGCTCAAGTTCAACTGCTGGATGCAACGCGATAACGCGCCATTGGTTTTTGTGATGCCCGGCCTCGGATCGCATCGACTCTCGCTTACGGCGCTCGCGGTGGCTGAGCATCTTTATGCGAACGGATTTTCGGTGGTCACGATAAGCAGCGTGTTTCACCCGGAATTCATGAGCCACGCTTCGACCGCGGCGCTGCCGGCCTACGCGCCCATCGATAGCAAGGACCTGATCGTGGCCCTCAGCGTAATTAACAACGATTTAGAAAACCGCCATCCGGGTCGCATCGGCAAACGCGCGATCATCGGACTCTCGATGGGTGGCTTCCAGGCATTGCAAATTGCTGCGCGTGAAAAATCCCAAGGCAAAGACCTGCTCGTTGCCGATCGCTATGTGGCGATCAACAGCCCGGTCGATCTCAGGATCGGTGCCGGATTCCTCGATGCCTTTTACAAAGCGCCTCTTCAATGGCCGCAAGAGGATCGCCATGGACGCATCAATCAAACCACTGCGAAGGCACTCATGATGCTTGCGCCCGGCCCGCGTGCGAAGACTCCGCCCGTCACATTCGGCAGCAACGAATCGAAATACCTCATCGGCCTCAACTTCCGTTTCATCCTGCGCGATGCGATCTTCAGCAGCCAGTCGCGTCACAACCTCGGCCAGATCCAAGCCCCGCTTTCCTCATGGAACCGCAACAGCGCCTATGATGAGATCAGCCATTGGTCCTACAGCAATTATTTCCACAAGATGGTCGTGCCGTACTACGCAACCCGCGGCATCAGCGCTTCGCAAATCCTGCACGAAGCCGATCTTCGCAACAAGTCATCACAGCTGCGCTCAAACTCGAAAGTGCGAGTGCTTTCGAATCGCAATGATTTCCTGCTCGGCCCTTCCGACGCCGCGTGGCTCAAGTCGACATTTACCGGCAAAAAACTCACGATGTTTCCAAATGGCGGACATCTCGGCAACCTGAGCAGCCCGCCGATGCGCGCCGCAATCCTTGAATCTCTCAAGGGTTTGAGGTGACCGAACAAGTGTCCGCGCATTTTCCCTTGCCGAGCCACGCCGCCGGCGTTGGACTTACCGCGATGATTCGTGTGTTGAATGCATGTTGCCTCATGGCGATCCTGTTTTGTTTTGCGCCCAAGGTGGACGCACAAACGGTGAAGATGAACCTCGCCGATGGTTTTGATTTCCCCGTCGGAAAACCGAACGCCGATGGTTATTACAAATCACGCGGCCTGCGTTTGCGTGCGCCGCAACATTTTGGCGAAGACTGGAACGGCCGTGATGGCGGTGACAGCGACCTTGGTGATCCGGTCTACGCCATTGCCGATGGCGTTGTGACCTTTGCTCACGATGTACGCACTGGTTGGGGCAAACTGGTGCTCACGCGTCACGCCTATCGCGACAAGGAAGGCGGTCAGGTCAAGTACATCGACACCCTCAACGCGCATCTCGACACGATGCTGGTGAAGGTCGGCCAGATGGTGAAGCGCGGCCAGCAAATCGGCACGATCGGCACCAACTACGGCATGTACCCCGCCCACCTGCATTTTGAAATGCGGCACAACATCACCATCGGCATCGTGCGCAACAGCGTGCCAGCGGACATGGTCAACTGGGCCGATCCCACCGACTTCATCAACCGCCACCGCAAGCTTAATCGCGAGTGGCGCGCGGTCTCCGTGCCGGTCGGCACTTATGAGGAATACCGTGGCTTCAAAGGCCTCTGAGCGGCAGGCTATTTCGCCCCGAATGTAAGGTTGATCCCGCGTCGCCCCCAAGCCTTGCTGATTTCTTCGCTGAGCTGTTCGTAGCTTCTTCCGTCGAGCAATGCGGCAAGCGCATCCTCGCCGGTTTTGCCTTCCCGCAATGCCTTGAGAAACGACTTGATGCGTTTGGCGTCACCGTCTCCATCCATCTGCAGGAAGTAGTGGGTGATGAGTAAGCTACATCCGTAATTGATCTGCGGGTCCCGCATGAAATTGCCGTAATCCTGCAGCATGAATTCCTTGAGGTCGGCGATGTGAATATTTTCCCCAAGCGCGCGACCGCCAGTGTTTTTTGATCCATAGGCGGTGGTGTAATCGATGATGTCCTTGTGGTTGCCACGCACGCTGAAAGCACCGGAGCGATACGGCGTCACGGCGACATACTCGGCGATACCTTCCGTGAACCAGCCCATCGAGCCTTTGCCAAAATAAGGGTGAGGCGTGAGCTGGTGGGTGAGTTCGTGTGGCAGCGTTTTACTGCTCTTGTCGCGATCGAGCATGTAGCCGCTGCCCACTTTGCGCACGCCGAGGCTGTCGAGTGGCACCAGCACCAACGCGCGTTCGCCAATGAACACACCCGCCGATCCCTGCATGCCGCCAGCCGCGACATAGTCTTCGTACAATTCAAAAAGCCGGATCTCGAGTTTACCATCGGTTTTGTCGCCGCCATCCAAGGCAAGTGGCAAACTGCGGCAAAATAAATGCGTCGCTTCAAACATCAACGCGAAGCCACGCACGACCGACTTCGAGAGCCGCACATCGCAGTGGTAGCGGTAGTTGGCACTCTCATAGATGAATTTTTGCTGATCCGCATCCTCACTGATGATCGCGATCTCGGGGTCTTCGCCAAACTTGATCCGATCGGGCCACGCGGCATCAAAGTTGAGGCCTTGCGCCGCCTTATCGGTCGACGATGCCGCTTTGAAGCTCCGCGCGTAATCCGCGTCTTCGGCGGAAAGTTTTGCGAGCGGGTAGGGGAGCTTGCGGCCGTCCTTGAGCTCGAGCATGACCTGATCGCCCTCAAGCCCGCTCATGCGCGCCTCGATTTTGCGGCCCTGTGCGTCCGTCCATGTGCGCATTTCCTCCCCGGCATGGCAAATGCCTGCGAGCAGCAAAAATTCCAGCGCTCGAAGGAGGTGGGTCATGTTTCATTGAGCATGCTCCTGCGGCCGGCTGCAATCCGATTTTGCCGATCTGTCGGACATCGCGTCGCCTCCTCGGGAAAGTATTGGAAAAGCGGCGGGCATGGGCATCATTGGGCTGTGAACATGGATGCAGCCAATCAAACGGGCGATCATGCCGAGGCCGAAAGCTCCGGCCCGAAGCCCCATAACTTCCGCCGTGATCTCGTTGTGCTGACGAAAGTGCGGCTCAACATTTTTGTGCTCATCACGACGTTCTTCGGTTTCATCCTCGCATCGCGCGGAATGTCCTTTGATTGGATGAAGCTGCTGCACACGCTTCTCGGAACGGCCGCCGCGGCGTTCGGCTCCGCCGCTTTCAACCAACTCATGGAGGTTGATCTCGACGCGCGCATGAAACGCACCGCCGATCGACCGCTGCCCGCGCGCCGCATGGATCCGCTGGCCGCGTTTGGTGTCGGATGGGTCCTCTCGGCGATCGGCATCATCCACCTCGCAGTCAAGGTCGGCCACCTCGCCGCTTATTTCACCGCTGCAACCATTGCGATTTATGTGTTTGTTTACACACCGCTCAAACGCATCCATTCGTCGAACACACTGGTCGGTGCGATTCCCGGTGCGATTCCGCCGCTGATCGGTTGGGTCGGTGCCGGTCGCGGCCTCGGCTGGGAAGCATGGTTTCTTTTTGGCGTGCTGTTCCTTTGGCAATTGCCGCACTTCATCGCGATCAACTGGCTGCATCGCGCGGAGTACGAAGCGGCTGGATACAAAATGTGGTCGAATGGCGATCTCACCGGGAAAAAAAGCGGACTGCTTTCTGCGATGTTTGCGATCTCGCTCGCCGCATTTTCGGTCATCCCGGCGATGGTTGGATTCGCCAACATCATTTGGACAATCGGTGGTCCGCTGCTCGCGTTGATCATGGCAGCGCTCGCCTTCGGCTTCGCGAATGACGGCCAGCGCACTTCCGCGCGGCGCTTGTTTTTCTCGACGCTGCTCTACTTGCCTCTGGCGCTGACGCTACTGGCGATTGCGTGGAAAACTCGAGTCTGATCCTGCATGAGCAAGCTGATCGCATCGACCCGGCGGCTACTGAGTGATCTCGCTGGCCTTGAATTTGGTGATCCGGTTGCCTGCGTGTACAACCCGCTTGAGTACGCATGGCAGGCGCATGAGGCGTATCTTTCCCGCTATGGATCCGGCAAAAAACGCGTGCTGTTTCTCGGCATGAATCCTGGGCCCTTCGGCATGGCGCAGACGGGGGTGCCATTTGGCGAAGTTGATGCCGTGCGCGATTGGCTTGGCATTTGCGAGGATGTGGAAAAACCGCGTAAGGAGCACCCCAAGCGACCGATCGAAGGCTTTGCCTGTAAGCGCTCGGAAGTGAGCGGCCGCCGCCTGTGGGGGCTTTTCGCCGAGCGATTCGGCAAGGCGGATTCATTTTTCAAAGACCATTTTGTGATGAATTACTGCCCGCTTGTGTGGATGAGCGCGACCGGCGCCAATCTCACGCCGGACAAACTTCCCGCCAGCGAAATGCAGCCTGTTGAACAGGCATGCCTCAAGCACCTTGCGGAAGTGATTGAATTACTAGATACATCATACTTGATCGGGGTCGGCGGATTCGCCGAAGATCGCCTCAAACGCACGGCCGCTGCCTGCGGTAGCAGGGCGACAGTCGGCCGCGTGCTTCATCCATCGCCCGCCTCACCCGCCGCCAATCGCGGCTGGGCCGAAGCCGCCACTCGCCAGCTCACGGAGCTGGGCGTTTGGTGATTGCGCCGCGTTGCGTGTTTTAACAGCTTCGACCATGCAATTTTCCAATCGCTGCGCCCGATGATTCCGCTGTTGCTGCGTCGACATGGTCGGGCATCAATGTTTCAGCACAAATTCCTTCGCAGAAAAAGCCCTGCCATTGATCCGTGGCTCGAATTGATGTTTGCCGGCGTGATACACGCGCGTGGTGACCGGTCGGAATGAATGGGTGCCATGGATTTCCCAGCGTTCGCCCGCGGCGAGTTCTTTCACGCGGCCCTTGAAGACTTTGGGTGTGAGGGTGCCGTTGGCTTTGCGGTGGTGGATGGCATAGTCGAACATCACGCGCAGCGATTTGCGCGACTTGTTGCGGATCACGAGGCGGTAAGCAATTTTGTCGCCGACGCGGATGGAGCTTCCGTGCAGTTTGATTGATTCGATCTCCAGAGAATCGGCCGAGCCATAACCGTGCAATTTGAGTGCCGCGGGGTGGCCGTTCTTGAGCAGCGTGCGGCAGGCGTGGCGCGAAAGTTTTTCCAGATGCGGGTCGCGCGGTGCCGCTTTGCGCCAGCGGGCGAGGGTATCGATCACCAGCTTGGCGTTTCCCTTGCTGAAGTCGTTGAGATGGTTGGCGACCGAGAGCCGAACATAGTCGCTAGGATCGCGATGGAGTTTTTCCAACAGGTCAAATGTTTGGTACGGTGAATCTAGTAGTTCGGGAAGATTGCCGCCCCATGGCAAAAATGGCCGGCTGCCCTCGGACGCCAGGCGGCGCACATGTTCGTTGGGGTGGTCGCACCAGCGGTGAAGTTGCCGCATGGTTATTTCGCGGTGATGCCGAATGAAAGGGCGGATGGCGAATTCTGCGGTGAAGCGCTGGGTCATTTGCGCCAAAGCATCCATGGATTCGGCAAAATGCTCGAGCCCGCGGCGTGCGACGATCTCGGTGAGCGGCCACACGGCAAAGCCTCGCAGGCCGTGCTTGCCATCGTTCGCAAGTGCCTTCACCAGCACCGCGAAAAGCGATGGCGCGTCGAGTGGCAATGCCGTTTCGAGATGATCGGCCACCGTATGCATGCGCTGTTTCAACTCGAGCGGAGCCAGTTTTTTCTCCAGCTCGCGCGTGAAGGTTTTCATGTCGAAGCCCGGATGCACGCGATGAATTTCCGCCGCGATCTTGCGGGCATTTGCGTAAGAAAAGTGTTCCTTGAATGGCTCCATCACCAATCGGGGTTCTGCTGGCGCACTGCTTCGTAGAGGATGATTGCGATAGCGGTCGAAAGATTGAGGCTGCGGGTGCCGCCCGGTGACATCGGGATGCGCAGCGCGCGATCTCCGGCATCGGCGACCCATTCGGCGGTGAGGCCGCGCGTTTCCCTGCCAAAGACCAGATAGTCGCCGGGCTTGAACTTTGCCTGCCATGGATTTGCGCTGGCTTTCGTACTCAATAGCCAGAACCCGGCATCGGTATCGGCGGATTTTTTCAACTCATCGAACGACTCCCAAACGCGCAGGTCGACCTCGCGCCAGTAGTCGAGCCCGGTGCGCCGCACATGCTTGTCATCGAGAGAAAAGCCCAACGGCTTGACCAAGTGCAGCATCGATCCGGTCGCCAGCGCGAGCCTGCCAGCAGCGCCCGCGTTGTGCGGGATTTCCGGTTCGACCAAAACGATGTGAAACATGGCCGCGGAAAATCAGGACTGCCTGCGGCGGGCAAGTGTGAGCGAGAGACCGAGCGCGCCGATGAAGATGAGATAACACGCAAGCAACTCGAGGTAGCCCTTACAGATGCGCGGAATGTTTGGCGAATAGGCCTCGCCGAGCGATGCCTTCCAAAACGCCGAGCTGCCCATCACGCGGTTGAAAACATAGATGATCAAGAGCGCCGCAGCGATAAGCCCTGCGCCGGCGTGCTGACCAAGGGTTGCGATGAAGTGAACCACCACGCGGCGGTGCCTCAATGCCGTGATGATTGCAGCAAGGGCAAACGCACCCGCAACCCATGCTTCAGGAAAACGCAGGTGCAGCATGCCGGAAACGAAGTCTTCGATCTCACCCGCGAAGGCGGCCATCAGCCCAAGACCCAACACGCGGCACACCGGGCGATAGACGCCGGCATGTGGCGAGGCTCCGAACATCATGACCGCCGATGCCGCCAGCAGAAAGGCTTGAAGCAACTCGACCGTGCCACGTTCAAGTGGTGCGGAAGGGCGGTT
>CAIVXP010000137.1 GCA_903909905.1 Akkermansiaceae bacterium | reverse complement strand
TTGGGGAGTGACAAGGCGGGTTCCAAAATCTCCTCGTCGGCCTTGATCTTCACGACCCGGTCCGCATCCGATTCAAACCGGATTCGCGCGGCATAGGCAGCATCCGGGATAAACCCCGAGTAGCCGAAGGCTACGGGATCGCCAAGTGTGAAAGGATGTTTGTCCTGATTGTGGGAGGCAGGATCTTTGTGGGGCGAGCCGAGCAGTAAGTGGGGCTGCCCGAGTTGCGGCTTGGTGCGGTCACTCGCCACCGTGTGCATGATGGGCGCGCCGACGCTGGTGTTCGGCTTGGAAACTTCCGAAGAGTCGGCAACTTGTTGAGCCAGCGGGGAGAGAAGGAGGCCGACAAGCAGGATGGGGAGGCGTGGGATCATTTTGGATTGGATTAAAGAGGCTTGGTTGTGCCGTTGATTTTGACTGAGCAGAAGTTGGTGGGTATTTTCAGAACTCGGGAGCTTGGCTTTTGCTGAGTTCAGTACCAAACCATAGGGTGTCATGTAGTTTTGGGTATCATGTGTTTAGATGATGCCCGCAGATTTTCTGAGCATCGGGCGCACTGGACACGATTCTGCCATTACCCTGACGATTATCTTGTGACGCTTTTTGAGATTGAGCCGTACCAAGTCATCGCAGTGCTCGGCGAGATGGCTAGTCGCCGGAGGATGGAAACGGAAGATGTCTTAATCCAGTATGGGACTGTGATTACCAAGTTCTCCTCACGCATTCATGCTCATCTTTCCGAGTAGCTTACCATGCATTTTCTCAAAGCCGATTCCGATGAGGAACCGCTCGACTACGTAGTCCCGCCCTTAGCGGCTTGATGTGGAAAACTGAACTATTTCGCCGCCGTTGATTTGACCAGTTTGGTGATGCGCCCCCACTTATTCCAGTCTTGGATGTAGAGGTCACCTTTGTCGTCGATGGCGCAACCGTGGGGGGCGGTGAAGACGCCTTCCTTCCAATCCCGTGGTCGGACGCCGAAATTGGCACGTTGGGTTTCGACGGGGTTGTCGCCGAGGATGCTCAGGATTTTGTAATTTTTGTCGAGGAGCACGGCGCGACCGGCGAGTTCGGCAACGAGGATGAGATCGCCACGGATGGAGCTAGCGCAAGGGCGGCGCAGACCCTCGATCGGGATGTCGATGGACTTGCCGTTGAAGTCGACCAGCTGGATGCGGAGGTTCTCGCGGTCACAGATAACGAGGAGCGGAAGCTCGGGGTTGCGGGCGTCCACCGTAAGGCCGTGGCAGGTATTGTACTGGCCGGGTTCCTTGCCACGGGCTCCGAATTTGCCGAGGAATTTGCCGTCCGGTGCGTATTTGTAGATGAGGTTCGTGCCGTAACCGTCAGCCACGAATATGGTGCCGTCCGGTGCGGCGTCCATGGCGGTGGCGTCGGTCCAACCAAAGTCGTCGCTGCCGAGTTTGCTATTGAGTTGCAGCACGATCTTGCCGTCGAGATCGAGTTTGCAAACGCGGCTGTGGCCCGCGGCGTAAAGGTATTCCTTTCCCTCCTCCTCGCGGATGGCAAGGCTGTGAAAGCGGCGCGAAGGTTCACCCCAGCTTCGTATAAAGGTGCCATCGGGTTCGTAAACGATCACGCCGTTCGGTCCATCGGTGGAAACATAAATATGGCCATTTTTATCAACCGCCACACCGCCATGGGTCGAACCGATTTGTTCCTGCCCGGGGATGCGCCCCCAGTTTAGAACGGTCTGGTAAATCCAATCCCCTTGGCCTGTGAGCGCGCCATCTTTCAGGGAAGGAGTCGGAGCGGCGGCGGGCTTGTGATCACCTTCCGGATGAGCGGAGGCAATATGGGAAACGGTTAAGCTAAGAACAAGGCCAGCAAGGAGAGCGTTTTTAGAAATCATGGTTATTTTAGTGTTGGTTTGGACTTGGGATCAGGTGTCGATGAAGGCGCTGGAGACGGAGAAAGTTCCACTCCCCAGATCGCCGCGTTGGCGAGGTGCAGGTATACTGGTTTTTCCGCAGCGATGTAGAGGCGAAACTCAGTGGCTTCACGCTCTTCGGGCTTGAGAGCGGTGAGGTCGATATTCCAAGACTCCTCGGGTTTTTCCGATTTCCAAATGGTATCCCATTCACCCGTATCGTTGAGGCGCTGGAACTCCAGACCCTCGGCGCGTTCCATGTATTCCCGGCGGTTCACGATTGAGAGGGCGGCGATGCGGACTTTGTTCGGAAAGGTAATCTTCGCCCAGGGGTGCGCTTCGACATCCGTGTGGAATGCGAAGGGGATTTCGCTGATCTTCGGATCGAGGAATTTCACGGGGCCGTCCTGTGGCGTATAATTGGTGCTGCTGCTGATGCTGATTGTGGCCTTCGGGCCGATGAGCGTGCCGTATTTGGCCGCATCGGCACCGACCGTGGCCACGAGGTCTTCGCG
>CAIVXP010000136.1 GCA_903909905.1 Akkermansiaceae bacterium | reverse complement strand
GGCTTTGCGCTGGGTGCCATCCTGCTGGTGTACTTTGGCGCTCGAATGAATTGGTTTCCGCTCTTCGGCATCGTGAGCCCCGACTTCGATCAAATGGGGCCCATCGAAAAAATCAAGGACCTCGCTCACCACACCGCCCTTCCCCTGCTCTGCTACCTCACCGGTGCCTTCGCGGTGCTGACGATGATGACCAAGAACAGCCTGATGGACAATCTGGCGGCTGACTATGTCCGCACCGCGGTGGCCAAGGGCGCAAGTTTTCGCCGCGCGGTTTTTGGTCATGCCTTTCGCAATTCGATGATCCCAGTCGCGACCAGCCTTGGCGATTTGGTCACGATTTTCATCGGCGGCTCGATGCTGGTGGAAACGGTTTTCGACATCCAGGGCTTTGGGCTGCTGCAGTACCAATCGGTGATCGAGCGCGATGTGCCGGTGATCATGGGCACGCTGACGATTGCGGCTTTGCTGATGTTGATTGGAAACCTTCTCTCGGATTTCATCGTGGCGATGGTCGACCCGAGGATTCAATTCAAGTGATGATGCGTAAGGTCGGAGTCATATGCATGCTTTTGGGTTCGCTCGCGGTGCTGGGCGAACTTTGCGACATCGCGTTTCCGACCGCGCGCTGGTTTTTTGAATCGAGCCGCGAAGTGCCATGGCTGCATGCCAATCTTGCGGGCGATGCGGCATTTCCATGGTTCGGATGGGCAAGCGCGGCATTGCTGGTGCTTGGTGGCTTGATGCTGGCGGCGCGCTCGATCGTGAACAGCACGCCCGATCCGGTGATGCAACGACGCATCAGCCGCTTTCGCGCGATCCGACGCGGGCATGTCTCGCTCATCATCCTGCTCGGCCTTGCCGGTGTGGCAGCGCTGGATCAAGTGGTCGTCGGCAAACGCGCGCTGGCGGTGAAGCATCACGGCCAATGGGTTTTCCCGGCTTTCATGACGCGCGACCTGAAGAACAAGGACTTCGGCATCGGTGGTGCTTCGGCCGAAGCGCCGGTGGACTACCGGAAACTTCGTGCATCAGGAAAGGAGACGGTGATCATGCCACTCGTCCCCTTCGATCCGACCGGCGACACGCTGCCACCGCGTTCGCGTGCTCTCGTCGATCGCGAAGGCGTGCTTTATGAAACTGGCGCAAACAAACCCTACTGGGGCCTTGCCGCGCGCTATCACGATTCCGAAGACGGAAAAATCCATACGCGTTTCACGCTGCGCAAAGGCCTGCTTTCCGGTCCGGTTGATGGCTGGAGCGCCGATGGATTGCCGATCTACAGCGCCGATTATCGCGACGGCGAATTGATCAAAGAAAACTTCACCGGTAGCGGCACGAAGGAGGAATTTCTCAATGCGAGAAATGCCGGGCTGCGGGCATTGAAGTATCACCCCGCACCACCGCTGCCCGAAGAAGGCAACTGGCTGGGCACGACCTCACAAGGCTACGATGTCGTCGCCTATCTGTTTGGCGGCTTGCAGGTGAACTTCAAGGCAGCCCTGATTTTCCTGCCGGTGGTCTTTCTCATCGGCATTCCGATCGGGCTGATGATGGGGTTCTTCGGCGGTTGGTTCGACCTTGCGATGCAGCGTCTCATCGAGGTGTTTTCCAACATTCCGTTTCTCTTCGTCGTGATCATTTTTGCGAGCATGGTGCCCGATCGATTCAAAGGCCTGCCAGTGATCCTGACGATTCTCGCGGCCTTCGGCTGGATGGGCATTTCATTCCTCATGCGCACGGCTGCCTATCGCGACAAAGAACGCGACTACATCGCAGCGGCGCGGGTGCTCGGCGCGGGCGCACCGCGGATTTTGTTTCGCCACCTCTTGCCCAACACCGTGTCGATCCTCGTGACGCTGGTGCCCTTCACGGTCTCTGGTTTGGTTTCATCGCTCACCTCGCTCGACTACCTCGGCTTCGGCCTGCCACCCGAACACGCGACATGGGGCCGCCTGCTCAACGACGGACTTTCCAATCTCTCGGCGCCATGGCTGGTGACCTCGACCTTCACCGCACTGGTCGGCCTGCTCGTGCTCATCACCTTCATCGGCGAAGCGGTACGCGAGGCCTTCGATCCGAAAAAATTTACCACTTACCGCTGATGCGATTCCATCGAAAAATTTTCCGAATGCTGCTGGCGGCACTGCTTGTGCTCGCGATGCAAGGCTGCCGGCGTGAGTCGGTCGCAGTCGGCCGTGGGCTTGGCTTCGATGAATTTTTGCCCCGCTACAACGAGCACATCGCCGGCTGGCTCAAGGCGGAACTGCAAGCGGCACAAAACGAACTCGCAAAGGTCGAACG
>CAIVXP010000135.1 GCA_903909905.1 Akkermansiaceae bacterium | reverse complement strand
CGCAAGGCAGGCATCGTCGCACAACCATCGCCGCGCCGCGTTTGGGAAATCCGCGAAACAATCCACCAAGAAACCGCTGATGGCACGCTGATCACGATCGTCCCCTGCAAGACCTTCAAAATTTCCGTCACGAATGTCGGACCCGACGGACGCTTCACCCAGTATTTCTCGAGCGAAATCACTCCGGAAAAGTACGAGAAGGAAATCGCTCCGGCGCGCACCTTTGTTTATTACGAAGATGTCAAACCGCTCTTGGAAAAAGGCCTCATCAAGGGTGGTTCGCTCGAAAGCGCGGTTGTCATCCGCGGCGATGAAATCATGTCGAAGGAGCCCATGCGCTTCAACAATGAGTTCGCGCGCCACAAGGCTCTCGACATCATCGGCGACCTGATGCTCTCCGGCGTCCGTATCCACGGTCATGTGATCGCGGTAAAACCCGGTCACGGCCCGAACACCAAAATGGCCGCAACGCTCAAGGCCGAATACCAGCGCATGCGCTCAATGGTCCCCGCCGCCGTCAGTATTCCCGATGGCGAAAGCGTGCTCGACATTCACGAGGTGCTCAAAATTCTCCCCCACCGTTACCCATTCCTCATGGTCGACCGCATCGTCGATTGCCTCGGCGAAAACAAATGCACCGGCGTGAAAAACGTGACGATGAACGAGCCTTACTTCCCCGGCCACTTCCCCGGTCACCCGATCATGCCCGGCGTGCTCCAACTCGAAGCAATGGCGCAAGTCTCATCAGTGCTCATGCTCCGCAAACCGGAAAATGTCGGAAAAATCGGCTATTTCATGAGCGCCGACAATGTGAAGTGGCGCCGCCCAGTACTCCCAGGCGACACGCTACTAATCGAATCCGAGATCATCAAAATCCGCGGCTCGATCGGCCAAACCCGCTGCCGCTGCCTCGTCAACAACGAGGTGGTATCTGAAGCGGAATTGAAATTCGCGCTGATGGATCGCTGATCAAAAAAAATTCACGCTCAAATCTCCGAGCGCGAAATCAACAGCAATCTCAGACCATTGAGACAGACCAACACGGTGCTGCCTTCATGACCCACCACGCCAATCGGCAAGGGTAGGCCCCAGCCAAGCGCGGCGAGAATCAGCAGCACAATCACGCCACCGGAAAAACACAGGTTCTGCAACAGGACCCGTTTGGCCCGGCGCGCGTGATTCAACAGCAGCGGAATGTTTTCCAATCGGTCGCCCATTAGCACGATGTCCGCCGTTTCCATCGCGACATCAGTTCCAGCCGCACCCATCGCCACACCAATGTCCGCCATCGCCAAGGCCGGCGCATCATTGACCCCATCGCCGACCATCATCACCCGACCTTCCTGACGCAGCTGCCGGATGAGCTTGAGCTTATCCTCCGGCAAAAGACCGGCATGCAACTCATCGACATGAGCCTCACGCGCAATCGCTTCGGCAACAGGCTGCTGATCTCCCGTCAGCATCACCACGCGCCGCACACCAAGTTGGTGCAAATCATCCGTCAAGGTCCGCGCCTCTTTCCGAATCGTATCGGCCATGACCATCACCGCCTTCGCCACCACGCGATCACCCTCCCGCAAACCCATCCACACACAAGTCTTTCCCATCTGCTGCAATGGCCGCGAGAGATTTTCTATTGCTTCAAATCCACTCACCTCCAACTCACGAAACAAACGCTCACTGCCGACGATCACACGCAAGCCATCGACATTCCCCTCTGCGCCCTTGCCGGGGGTGGCTTGGAAATCCGTCACCTCGGGCGATGCGATCCCACAATCCAGCGCGCCCTTCACAATGGCATGCGCCAAAGGATGCTCGGACTTTGTCTCAAGCGCCGCTGCCAAACGCAACAAGCCGACAACATCCTCCGGTAGACTCGCGCCCATGGCATGCACGCCATCGACAGTGACAATCTCCGTCAGCGACGGCTTGCCCACGGTCAGCGTTCCAGTCTTGTCGACCGCGACAATGTCGATCAACGCCGCACGCTCAAGATGCGAACCACCCTTGATCAAAATCCCCCGCCTCGCCGCACCACCGATCGCCGATAAGACAGTCGCCGGTGTGCTGATGACCAAGGCACAGGGCGAGGCCACCACCATCAGCGTCATCGCACGATAAAACGCCGTGGAGAAATTTTCTCCCATCGCCAAAAACGGAATCAGGAAAACCGCAATCGTAAAGCCGATCACGCCCATCGCATAATACTGCTCCGCGCGCTCAAGAAACCTTTGTGTGCCGGACTTTTCCGCCTGCGCTTCGGCCACCAGCTTGACCATTCGCGCAAGCGCGGAATCCTCCGGTCGCTTGGTCACCCGCAATTCAATGCCACCACTTTGATTGAGCGTTCCCGCAAACAGCAAACTGCCAACGCTCTTTGAAACCGGCATCGACTCACCGGTCAGCGAGGATTCGTTGACATGCGTGGAACCCTCGCTCAGCACACCATCCACCGAAATCTGCTCGCCAGGTTTCACCACCACAATTTCATCCACCTCGACCTGCTCAACCGGCACCCGCACCACGGCCCCGTCGCGTTTGACCATCGCCTCGGTCGGCCGCAATGTGAGCAAAGCCTCAATCGCCCGCCGCGTGCGATCCATCGCATGACGCTGCAGGACATTGGAAAAGCTGAACAAAAACAACAGCAAGGCTCCTTCGAAGGGCGCACCAATCAAGGCCGCACCCAGCGCCGCAAGCACCATCAGCACATCAACATCAAGCACCCACTCACGCAGCGACGCGATCGCCGACCTCACGCCTTGCTGTCCCGCAAAAAGATAAGCCCCGACATAAAGTCCATGTGACAAAGGCTCGCTCACCCACCTGCCGACCACCCATGCGGCGATCAAGAACACAAAACCCAAAGCACAGGAAATTTCCTCGTTCAAATCGCCCGCCCAAACCTTTTCCCACAGCGAACGCTTCTCCATCAAACTCGCCTGCAATGGCTGGATGTCGGCCCCCGCATGTTTGAGGTCGGCGATGATCGCTTCCTCGGACTTGATCTGCGTGTCAAAAGTGACCGACAACACCTTGCCAATGAAGGTCGCCGTCGCACGCCGCACGCCGGGAATGTCGGTCACTCGCTTCTCCAATTTCTGCGCGACAGCCTCACTCGCATCGCTCTCGATGCGAAAGGTGCTCCTGCGGATCGCCGAAGCAAGTTGTTCGCGGTGCTCATCGACGATTTGGCGAAGCTCTCCCTCGCTCAACAATCGTGGATCATAATCAATGTGCAGCCCATTTCCCGAGGCGTCCTTTTCAACGCGCAAAATCCCGCTGTGATCGGTCAGCTTGTGGTCAGGCATTTCGCCGGAACCAGAATTTTTCGGGGCATCTTGCATGATGAAATGATGACGGTTTTCCACTCAGGGAAACAACATCATCATCTCAGAATCTTTGGCGGACGCCAGCCGCAAGTTGATGGAAGGCGGCCGAAACCGCATTCGCGGAAGGCTCCATCAGAGCAACCGGCGCTCCCGAATCAGCCCGCTCACGCGTCACCACATCGATCGGAATCCGTCCGAGCACTGGCACATTCATGGCCTCGGCCTCCCGCACACCACCACCCTCGCCAAAAAGATAATATCGCTTGCCGGCATCACACTCAAACCAAGCCATGTTTTCAATCAGGCCAAGAATCGGCACATTCACCTTCGCAAACATCGACACCGCCTTACGCGCATCGATCAATGCAACTTCCTGCGGCGTGGTCACAATCAACGCGCCATCCACCGTCACGGTCTGGACAATCGTCAATTGGATGTCCCCCGTGCCCGGCGGCATGTCGAGCACGAGATAATCCAAATCATCCCACGCGACCTGTCGCAAAAATTGCTGGGTGTAACGCGTCGCCATCGGCCCCCTCACAATCACCGGCGAACGGTCATCGAGCAGGAATCCCATCGACATCAACTGAATGCCATGCGCTTCGAGCGGGATGATCTCATCGCGCTCATTGGCCATCGGCCGATCATTGACCCCAAACATCTGCGCCACCGAGGGGCCATAAAGATCGCAATCGCATAGCCCGACGCGCGCACCAGTCGCCGCCAGAGCCACCGCGAGATTTGCTGCGACGGTTGATTTCCCCACGCCACCTTTGCCCGACGCCACCGCGATCACGCGCTTCACACCGGGAATCGACGACTTGCCCACACCCGAGCCACCGGCTGCAGCGGGCGCATCCTTGACATCGATATCAACCTTCACGCTGCCAATCCCGGGCACGCCGTCCAATGCAGCATGGCAGTCCTTGAAAATTTGCTCCGGCACCTTGGGGTCACGGGTGGAAACCTCGATCTTCACCAACGTCACGCCATCCTCCACACGCACATCCTTGACCAACCCAAATGACACGATATCGCGGGAAAAACCGGGATATCTGACCTGCCTCAAAATTTCTCGAATGGAATCGGGATTCATAAACGCCGGCAGTTTCGCCCGACCACGCCCGTGTGCAAGCACTACTCGCAACGTGAAGACCCACGACTGCGCAGAAATTGAAAAACATACACCAATCACGCGACCGGGCGGTTGACTCGACAGCGCCAATCGTCCGATACTCCCGCGCACTTCAATTTGTCACATCCATGGAAAATGTCATCATCATCGGCACCGGTTGCGCCGGCTATACCGCAGCGATCTACACCGCACGCGCCAACCTTAGCCCCCTGCTCCTTTCCGGCACCCAACCGGGCGGACAACTGACGACCACCACCGAAGTGGAAAATTTTCCTGGTCATCCCGATGGAATCATGGGCCCGGACTTGATGATGAAAATGCAGGCCCAAGCGGAAAAATTTGGCGCACGCATCGCCTATGCCAGCGTTGAGTCGGTCGAGCGCTGCAGCGATGGTTCCTTCCTGCTAAAGGCCGGCGCGGAATCCTTCGAAGCCAAAACCCTCATCGTCGCCACTGGTGCCGCACCACGCCACCTCGGTTTGCCCGGCGAACAAAAACTCATCGGCCATGGCCTCACCTCATGCGCCACCTGCGACGGCGCGTTCTACCGCGATGTGCCGGTCTGCGTGATTGGCGGCGGCGACAGCGCCTGCGAGGAAGCCGATTTTCTCACACGCTTCGCCAGCAAAGTTTTTCTCATCCATCGCCGCGACGAACTGCGCGCCTCAAAAATCATGGCCGACCGCGTTCTCGCCAACCCGAAAATCGAACCGGTCTGGAACTCAACCGTAAGCGAATACCTCACCGACGAAAAAGGCGAAATGCGTGCGGTGACTTTGCAAAATCTCATCAGCGGAGAAAAATCGGAACTCGCCGTCGCCTGCGTGTTTGTCGCTATCGGCCATGTTCCCAACAGTGCCTTCCTCGGCGACCTCGTCGACAAGGACGAAAACGGTTACATCATCCAAACCCCAGGCAGAACTTCCACCAAGACCTCGGGCATCTTCGCTGCGGGCGATGTCGCCGACCACTACTACCGCCAAGCCATCACCGCCGCCGGCCAAGGCTGCGCCGCCGCCCTCGAAGCGGAACGCTACCTCAGTGGGCATTGAGGTAGACGAGAAGAGGATTTACCACCAAGAAGCTTCTTCTTTCAGTCTTCAGTCCTCTGTCTTCCGCCGGTAGGCGATGTTTCCTCACGGCACGTGGAAACTACCCCGCGCGAACGGTCATGGAATAATGTGTTATTTTTGTGAGTTTTTTACTCCAGCCCGCATTACTCTTCCCCCTCTTCCCCCTATTCTCCTCCTCTGGATTCTGGATTCTCAACTCTCCACCCTCGCCATAATCCACAAAAGGTCGGCGACACGATTGAGAAAAATCCGCACCTCTTCCGGCACAGGCTCGCCCGATTCGTGCAAAGCCAACACACATCGCTCGGCACGCCGCGACAGCGAACGCGCAAAATCCATTCCCGCCCGCGCCAAACTTCCTTCTGCACCCGGCCGTGCCCATCCGCTGAATCGAACCCCCATGCCCTCAAATTTCCGCGCCACGGATTCCACCCATTCGACATCTGCCTTTCCGATCAACGCATAGCCCTTTTGATGATACCTCGCATCATCTTCAGGCAAAGTCGCAAGCTGACCCATTAAGCCCACCAGGCGCTCCTGCAAGGCATCGATCAAACCGATCAATTCCTCGTCCGATGCCGCCGCACGCGCCAACCCCAACGCCGCGTTCAACTCATCCACGCTGCCCAATGCCTCGATCCGCACCGAGGTCTTGGCGATCTTTTTTCCAAACAACAAATCTGTCTCGCCTGAGTCGCCGCGTCCGGTGATGATGCTCATGCGCCAATTCATAGCTTCCACGGAATTGCTTGTCCACCAGCCTTCAACTTAATCCCCATTTCTCCCGCCATGAAACTCGCCCGACTCGGTGAAGGCCCAGAAATTTTCCACACCCTGCAAGGTGAGGGACCTTCCGCTGGCCTGCCCGCCGTGTTCATTCGCGCCTCGCGCTGCAACCTCCATTGCGTATGGTGCGACACGGATCACACCTGGAACTTCGAAGGCACGCCATGGCCCCACGAAAAGGATGCCACACCAGGCTACGCGAAGTATCGCAAGTCAGAGACCACCATCGAACTCACACCCGCCGCCGCCGCCGACCTCATCCTTTCCTACCACTGCCCGCGCATAGTGATCACCGGCGGCGAGCCGCTCCTTCAGGAAAATGATTTCTTCGAAATGATCACCCACATCCGCGCCCGCCAACCGGAATGCGTCTTCGAAGTGGAAACCAATGGCACCCGCACGCCATCACCCGCGTTCGCTGAGGCGGTCGATCAATTCAATGTCTCGCCGAAACTTTCCAACTCTGGCGTGAAGCCGTCGCTTCGCCTCGTGCCCGACACGCTTCACTACTTCGCCAGCTCACCCAAGGCATGGTTCAAATTCGTCATCGCCGCCAAGGCTGATCTCGATGAGGTGCTCGCACTTAAAAGTGAATTTGCCATCCCCACGTCACGCATCCTGCTGATGCCCGAAGGCCGCAACGCCACCGCACTCGACGCATCCGCAGCCGAGATCGCCGAACTCTGCCGCACACACGATTTTCGCTTCTGCGACCGCCTCCACATCCGCCTCTGGGGTGACAAACGCGGAGTCTAATTGAAGGCAATGGAGCGCAGCAACATGGTCGGACAATCTAAATCCAAATCCTCTCCCGGTATGCTCCCAAAAAACTGGTCCATAAGTTATATGAGACCTTGATGATTATCATTTTTGACTCACAAGCGGGGCATGATTTTTTCCCGTAGGGCATTCTGGCGTTCCAACAGGTCGTCGTAAAAATCGGTCCGCTTGGGTTCGAGGCCGCTGCCTTGGCGCACCGGACTGCAGTGCGCAGCGAGGGCATCGAGTGCGGAACCCGGCGTGGCCGCTTGCAGAGCTTGGATGGCAGCCCCGAGCGCGGCGCCTTCGGCACTCTCCATGGTGACCACCGGATAACCGAAAACATCAGCGAGCATTTGGCGCCAGACTGGGCTTTGACTGCCGCCGCCGGTGAGACGAATTTCGGACGGCTTGAGGCCAAGAGATTCCATTTGGCGGAGGCCGTAAGCCATGCCGAGCGTCACGCCCTCCATCGCCGCGCGTGCCATGTGAGCGGGCGTGAGGTTGGATGTCGTCATGCCATGGAGGACGCCGCAGCCGTGTGGCAGGTTCGGTGTGCGCTCGCCCTGCAGGTAGGGAAGGAAAAGAAGCCCATCGGCACCAGGCGGAATACTGGAAATTTCCTCGTCCATTTTGGCATGGTCCCAACCGAAGAGGTTCCGAAACGCCTCGGTGGCCACGGTGACATTCATCGTGCAGAGAAGCGGCATCCAATGGTCCGCGCTGTCGCAGAACGCGGCGATCTCGCCTTGCGGGTCGATGACCGGCTTGTCGGCACAAGCGAAAATGGTTCCGCTGGTTCCGAGGCTTGCTGTGACAACTCCCGGGAGGGTATTTCCGGTGCCGATGGCAGCCATCATGTTGTCCCCGCCCCCAGCACTCACAACGATATTGGTAGGAAGCCCCCAATCCATAGCCAGCTCGGGCAGGAGATTTCCGGCAGGCTCCAGCGAGGATCCAAGCGAAGGTAGCATTTCCACCAAGCGGGAATCGATAGCATCGCAAACTTTCCGGCACCAAGTGCGGGAACGGACATCCAACAATGCCGTTCCCGAGGCGTCGCCGAATTCCATGCGGAGTGCGCCAGTGAGCTTAAGGTTCAGGAAATCATGCGGCAGCGCGACATGGGCGAGGCGCTGAAAATTTGCGGGCTCGTTTTGTTTGAGCCAAAGAATTTTCGGCGCGGTGAAGCCAGGAAGAATGTCATTTCCGGCGAGTTCGATTGTTTTTTCGCGTCCGCCGAGTTTAGCGCGGATTTCATCGCACTGGGTGGTGGTCGATGTGTCGCACCAGAGTTTTGCGGGGCGGATGACCTCGAAGTTGGCATCAAGCGGCACGAAGCCGTGTTGCTGGCCGGAGACGCCGATCCCGCCGACCTCGGATTTTCTGGACCCGAGATCGGAAAGAACCTTCCCCACGGTCACGCAAAGGGCGTCCCACCAGATCGCCGGATCCTGCTCGGCATGGCCGGTGGGAAGGCCTTCGATGAGACCGTAGGACTTGCTTGCGGAGGCCAGGATTTTTCCCGAGTCGCCATCGAGCGCCACGGTTTTAAGGCTCTGCGTGCCACAATCGATGCCCAGCGTGATCACAGCAATTCGTTGACGATGTTTTCGAGGTATTCCTGACCACCGCTCTGCAGCGTAGGTGCCGGCTGCGAGAGGGCGATCTTCTCGAGATCGGCGAAGTTGGCCTTGCCCGCGAGGACATTTTTGCCGAGTTCCGAATCCCAGCTCGAGTAGCGGTTCTTCACGAATTCCTCGATGCGTCCATCGGCGCGTATCGCGGCGGCGATCTTGAGTCCGCGAGCAAAGGCATCCATGCCACCGATGTGAGCGTGGAAGAGATCGGCCGGGTCGTGCGACTCGCGGCGGCGCTTGGCATCAAAGTTCAATCCGCCCTTGGTCAGGCCACCCATGCCAAGAATGACGAGCATGACTTCGGTGGCGAGCCGGATATCGGTCGGGAACTGGTCGGTGTCCCAGCCGATGAGTTCATCGCCACGATTGGCATCCACCGAACCCAACTTGCCGGCATTGGCGGCCACGGTGAGCTCGTGGCGCATCGTATGACCGGCGAGAGTGGCATGGTTGGTTTCAATGTTGAGAGCGAACTCGTCGAGCAGTCCGTATTCGCGCAGGAAGTTCAGGCACGCGGCGGAGTCCGAGTCGTATTGGTGTGTAGAGGGTTCGCGAGGCTTGGGCTCGATCCAGAAAGGTCCATCAAAGCCGATCTCCTTTTTCCAGGCCACCGCCATGTGGAAGAAGGCGGCGAGCTGATCGAGTTCATGCTTCATATTAGTGTTCCAGAGCGAGGAGTAACCTTCGCGTCCACCCCAGAAGACATACCCTTCACCACCGAGTTCTTTGGTCACAGCGATAGCCTTTTTGACCTGTGCGGCGGCATAGGCGTAAACTGACAGGCTTGGCGAGGTCGCGCCGCCTTGGGCATAGCGAGGATGAGCAAAGAGGCAGGCGGTGCCCCAGAGGAGCTTCTTGCCGGTGCGTTGCTGCTCCTCGGCCAGTGTGCCGGCCACAGCGTCCAGCGCGGCGTTCGACTCGGCCAGTGTGTCGAGTTCGGGAGCCACATCGCGGTCGTGGAAGCAGTAGAAATCGATGTCGATTTTTTCGAGGAATTCAAAAAAGACGCGCACGCGCTTTTGAGCGTTGGCAACGGAGTTCGATTCGTCGTCCCACGGCATCAGCGCCGTGCCGCCGCCAAAGGGATCGGCGAGCGGGTTGCGCATGACATGCCAGAAGGCGGCGGCGAAGCGCAGGTGGTCGCGCATCGTCTTGCCCTCGACGAGTTCATTGGGATTGTATTGTTTGAAGGCGAAGGGGTTTTTGGATTTGGGGCCCTCGAAGGTGATCTTTGGGATGCCGGGGAAGTATTCGTTGCTCATTGTTTTGTTGTTGTATTGT